>JAIBAF010000030.1 GCA_019695335.1 bacterium | reverse complement strand
GTCCACAGGAATGAATAACCGTCGGAATAAGACGGTTATTTTTGTTTTCCTGAAGAGTTTGTGCTGACAACTTATTTTATTATAGTTTATACCCTACAGTTTTGAGGCATCCCTTCACTTATTGAAGTAGCTCAGAATCACATATTATTGTTTTTATTCCTGAATAAAATTGGTATGGAATTTATCTATGAAGATTTGTAAAAACTATAATCTTAAATAAAAATTATATGAAAAAAGCTAATTTATTAGTTTTGAGCTTTTTATGCTTAAGCTTTCTTTTCCTGTCTGTAGCTTGTGAAAATAATCAAAATGAGAAGTCCGATGGCAAAATTGCGATGAGTTTCTCTTTGTTGCCTGCAAAGGAACTTGGTATTACAGTTGATCGAGTGAATGTTCGCTTGGAAGGACCATTAAATAGTGAAACAGATTTGACTTTGTCAGACGATAATTCATCGGCGTCGGGAGAGGTGACCGGGTTGCCGGAGGGAAATTATACGGTTTTTCTGACTCTTTATGATGTTGATTCTGATACGGTCGGTTTCGGATCAAAAGAAGTGGAAATCAAAGCCGGAGAAATAACAGACGTAGAAATGGACATAACGTTATATCCAACAACCGGTGCGATCCGATTCCATATAACATGGAATACCGGCGGGCCAAAGTTACCGGCAGTGCCCTATGATTATATCAATGCTGCGGCTAACATGCCGACATATCTGAAAAATTATCTTGCGGCCAATCCAACGGTTGATAATACGCCGAATGACAACGCTGTTACGAATGACGGTGCAACGTTGGGCCGCGTTCTTTTTTATGATAAATCCATGTCGGCAAACAATACGATTTCGTGCGGCTCATGTCACCACCAGGATAAAGCATTTGTTGACGGGACAAACGTCTCAACCGGTTTTGAAGGAAGTCACACCCGTAGAAATTCGATGCCTTTGGCTAATGTACGTTATTTTAAAATGCAGACCATGTTTTGGGATATGCGTGCAGCTACACTGGAAGAGCAGGTGTTGCTCCCGATCACTGATCCGATTGAAATGGGAATGCCTTCCTTGGATGCGCTCACTGACAAGCTGAAAAATAAATTGTATTACCCTGCTTTATTTGAGAAGGCTTTTGGCACGCAGGATATTACAACGGATCGAATTTCAAAAGCACTGGCACAATTTCTTCGCTCCATTGTTTCTTTCAATTCAAAATACGATCAGGGATTGGACAACAATCTTGCGAATCTGACCGATCAGGAAAAAAATGGATTGTTGAGTTTTCAGCAATTGAATTGTGTAGAGTGTCATAGTGATTTATCGACTGTATTTCCGCGTAAAAATCCGACTTTATTTATTGTTGAAAATTCAGGTTTGAATACAGGATTCGGATCCAACAATGCGTTGGACGCAATCTATACGGACAATGGTATCGGCGAACGTACGAATGAAGCAAAAGACATGGGGACATTTAAAATGCCGTCTTTACGGAATGTAGAATTGACGGCGCCCTACATGCATGACGGGCGATTCAGCACATTGGAAGCGGTGCTTAACCATTATCAAACAGGCGCAAAAAATCATCCTAATCGCGGAATACAGATTCCCTCCGGAGGTTATGGCACTGTAACTCTGACGGAGCAGAAAAAAGCTGACATTATTGCGTATCTTAAAACTTTGACGGATCAATCATTGATTGTTGATCCAAAATATTCGGACCCTTTTAAATAAAATCTAATTAAACATCTTTTGATGTATCATCTACAGTTTGTTCCTGCCTTCCTATATATGCTCCCTTATCAATATTGGGTAATCTCTACACATCTAAAATTGACTACATATTGCCGTTGACAAATGGCTTGTCCATCGGTATAATCAGAAGATGGGTTTAATTGTTGCTATATATTCTAAACTCATCAAAAATTCATAAAAACATCATGATGCTTTCAGGTGTAAATGTAAGTGTAAACTTACATTATAAGCGATTGACACCATAACGTCAGCTTTTGGCGCATGAAAGGATCCACATGAAGATTTATTACTATTTCTTGGTCGCAGTATCAGTCGTATTGCTTACATTTTTTTTCTTTTTAAAATTAAAAAAAAATGAGACGGCAGTTCCAGCGGATATTGAAACCGTACTTTTTCAAAAACTTCAATCGATGGAGCCTGGAACAGAATTGTATCGCCAGACGTTCCGTTCGTGGCAAGCTTTGAGGATTAAGAAAGACATGGCGCATGTGCATGCAGAATCTCCCGGAGTTTTTGAAAATGCCTTGTCTGAAATCAAAGTGAATCGATCGGGTAAAACATATGCACCGAATTATAGAATAAAAGAATTAGAAAAAGCTTTTAGTGTCCAGAAAAAATCGCGTCATCTTTCAAAAGCTTCATCACTTCTTCCATGGACGGAACGCGGACCGGGTAATGTCAGTGGGCGTGTCCGAGATATTCTAGTTGATCCGGATAATCCGATGACGCATTGGTATATTGCCTCAGTCGGTGGCGGTATCTGGAAGACGACGGATGCCGGTGTAACATGGATCAATAAGACGCCTTTATTGACAACACTTTCGACCATGACCATTGGAATGGCGGAATCCGATCTCAATATCATGTACGCAGGAACAGGCATGGGGTATGGCCGATTGGCTGATCTTGCCGGGAGCGGTGTTTGGAAGTCAACCGACCGCGGCGAAAATTGGTTTCAATTAGCCAATACCGCCAACGGCGAAGTGCTGAAAGCTATCAATCGGCTCGTGATTGATCCGAATAATCCGAATACCGTCGTCTTGTGCAGCAATGATGATTATACATCGTTTGGCCCGAATGGCGGGCAAAGAATATCAGGCATTTTCAAAACGACTGATGGTGGCACTTCATGGTATCAGACATACGATCCGGATGTTGCATTAGGAGTGCAAACCGATAATCGTGTACAACAAATCGTTGCCAATCCGTTGAATTTTAATATTCTTTACGCGACCGTCAATGAAGTGGGGATTGTCAAATCGACCAATGCCGGCGAGTCCTGGTTTGTCTCAGCTAATAATTTTGCCGATCCGACCGATATCGGATTTGGCGATGGAACTTATCAAGGGATCAGTACCAGAACCGAGATGGCGATCGCACCAACCGATACGTCGAGGCTTTATGCGGCTGTTGAACGCCGACGAGGAACGTCCAAACTTTTTATGAGCACCAACTCGGGAACAACATGGCGCGAAGTTGTCGATACCGGAGCCGATCCCAACTGGTTTTCCAGCGGAGGAGCATCGGGTTCGACAGGTGCTTATTGCGCAGGCTGGTTTGATAATACAATTGTCGTTCATCCGTATGATGCCAATCAAGTGGTCGTCGGAGGCGTTGAGGTTTACCGAATCGTTGTCAATCCGGTCGCGGCTACGAGACAAACAATTCGCATTGCGAGCGTGGGGCAAGCCCATGCCGATCATCACGACCTTGTAACTATTCCAATTGATGCCGGAACCAACACCTATTGGATTTTAGATGCCAATGACGGTGGCATTGCTATTTCGACAAATGGCGGAACAAACTGGAATCAAATTACCGGGATGACAACGTCGCAATTTTATGGAGCGGACAAAAAGAAAGGAAGCTCTGAATATGTCGGAGGCATGCAGGATAACGGAACGTTTTATTCGCCGACCGATCCTGACGCCAATACGGCGTGGCGCCGCGCGCTTGGCGGGGATGGTGTTGAAGTTGCGTGGAATTATCGGGATTCAGCGTTATTACTCGGGGGTTCACAATATGGCGTCTATAGCCGATCAAGCGATGGCGGACTGACGTGGTACGCCATTCCGCAAGCAACGGCAGGAGCCAGCCCATTCGTCAGTAAAATCGCATCATCGAAATCTGATCCCGATCTAGTCTTTACCGTTGGCGCGGCTGGAATCAATCGTTCGGATGATTTTGGCGCTACGTGGAATCTGACGCCGATTACAGGCAATTGGATCGGATACCGTGCTTTCGATAATGTCGACATTTCAATTGCCGATCCGCAGGTAGTTTGGGCAACATCCCGATTGGATTTGGTTTCATTTATCGGACAGAAAGGCGGCGTTCACGTTTCCACAAACGGGGGAATCAGTTTCACAGAAATCTCATCTAATTTTCCATCGAATCTGACAGAGCCATCGGGATTCGGAACGCATCCGATCGATCGCAATACGGCCTATGCTTTATTCTCTGCAGCCGGTACGCCCAAAGTTATGCGCACGACTAACCTTGGACTCACGTGGCAGGATATTTCTCAATTTGATCAGAATGGAAATAGTCAAAACGGTTTTCCGGATGTGGCAACTTTTGCGCTGTTGGTTATGCCTTTTAATACGAATATTATTTGGGCCGGTACCGAAATCGGTTTATTTATTTCAAACGACGGCGGAACTTCGTGGACTTTGGCTGATAACGGGATACCTCATGTCGGAATTTTTCAGATGACAATCGTAGACGACGAAGTTGTGATGGCTACTTATGGAAGGGGAGTATGGACGGTAAAATTGCCCGAACTTGCCGGTTATACACCGCCCGTCGCAACGCTTTCACCCAGGTTCAAAACATTCGCGCAATTGCCGACGGGTAATGTATCGATTCAAATCAGTTTAAATTCTTCTTACGACTCGACGCTTGTGATATTAAAAGACCAGATATTAATGAAGCTTCCTGCTAACAACTCACCTTTGGATACAACCGTATTTTTTCCGGTTATAGCCGATGAAGTGCTTTCGGCTTCGATTCGATCCTATAAAGACGGCCAATCATTTTTGTCGCCTTCAAAAAATATCCAGGTCTATGCAGTAACCGCTCAAAATGCTTATGCCAATAATTTCAATTCACCTACGACAGATTTTGTTGGAAGTGGTTTTTCGGTCACAACGGTTTCGGGTTTTTCTAATGGCGCTATTCACTCGACGCATCCTTATTCCAATAGCACGCAGTATATCTATCAATTAAAAGTTCCCGTCATTGTCAGCGAAGGAAATTCCGTTCTGCAATACGACGACATTGCGTTAGTTGAGGAAGGATTGATTGGGACGGTTTGGACCGATCCGAATTTTTTTGATTACGTTGTTGTCGAAGGAACCAAAGACGGATTCAACTGGCTTCCGTTGGCCGATGGTTACGATGCGCGGTATAACACGTCATGGTCGAATGTATACAATTCAGGCTTATCGGGAATCAACAGCATTTCATCGGGCAATTCGTCAATGTATGTTCGCCATACGCTTAATTTGCTGAATACTTTCAGTCCGGGTGAAGCTATCTTTATTCGGTTTCGAATGCAGTCCGACGCGGCGGCATGGGCCTGGGGTTGGGCTATCGACAATATTAGCGTGAATGGCGATCACACACTCCCGGTTCTGACACTCGGCGCCTTAGCTTCACCGGTTGTCAATATGATTCGCTTTGGAGTTGGTGCAAATGAAGAATTAAGCAGTTCAACAGTAACTGTCAATTCACAAAATCTTACTATGAATAAATACGGTAAACTGTTTTTTGGAGATTACCTGATCAATAGCCCGGGCCAGATTTCAGTAGTAGCCAATGCTTTCGACATCAATCTCAATGCTGGCGCTCCTATTCAGCGCACTTATATGATTGCACCCGTTTCGAAAACATTAGTAATAGGAACTTATAGTATTGAATCGAATGGGCAGGGATTTATTATTGCCGGTTTGTCGGATGAAGGCCATACGCCGACAGGATGGACCCGATTAGGGCAAACGATCAATCTGGTATCTACAGGCTCCGTGCCGGAGCCATTAACGGTTTCGATGAGCATCGATCCTACTATTCAACTATCAAACGTATGCCTCTTTAAGTTGGAAAATAATGAGTGGCTTCCTCTTGCAACGCAGAGAAAAGAAGGTCGATTGTATACTCACACGTCGGGTGGCACTATTGCCGGTTTTTATAATTCTCAGTTTACACTGGTGCCATTGGAATTTGCTCTCCACAGTAATTACCCGAATCCTTTTAATCCTTCAACAACGATTGCGTATGATTTGCCAAAAGAAAGCAAAATTACACTCAAAGTATTCAACGCTTTGGGTCAGGAAGTGCGTACGTTGATCAATGAAATCCGCCCTCAAGGATTTCACAGCATTCAGTGGGATGGCCGTAATAATTCCGGGCAATCAGTGGCAAGCGGTTTGTACATATACCAAATACAAGCCGATAAGATTGTCAAATCAAAAAAAATGTTACTATTGAAATAAGTTAACAGCCTATGAAATGGATAACACGGGAACGTCCTAAAATCGATCGTATTGCATGTCCATGGCTCATCAAGCGTTTTGTAGATACGGATGCTGAATTTATTTATGTGCCATTCGATCAAATCGAATCGGCAGCCAAAGAATCGGGCGCCATTCCTTTCGATATTCCCAATGTTGAATATACGCATTACGGCGATCGTTGTACGTTTGACTACATTATCAGTAAACACCGTCTTGACGATCCGGCGCTGGCTGTCATGGCTCATATCGTAAGGGGAGCGGATACCGACCGTCATACTCTCGCGAGCCAAGCTTCAGGCTTGTGGGCCATTGCCGCCGGAATGTCGCACAATATTCAAGATGACTATGAATTACTCCGGCAGGGCATGACAATTTATGACGCTTTATACAGCTGGGCAAAATTCCTGCAAAATGAAACCCATACGCAAAATCCATTTGAAAATTTGCTGCTGGAAGTTTATCAGAAATTTTTGAATAAAAAATCAGGAAAGATTCCAGCATGGACGCTTGAATTAAAAAGCATTATCCAGGATCAGATTGACGCCGATTTGACTTTCAGCCTCAAAAATATTTCCCAGACCTTGAACGTTCATCCTTCTTACCTGTCGCGTGAATTTTCAAAATATTTTGATAACCTTTCTTTTGGAGAATACATTCGCAAGCTTCGCATTGAAAAAGCCATAACACTCCTCGGTAATCCGCAATACTCCCTCGCTGAAATTGCTTATCTGACGGGTTTCTCCGATCAAAGCCATTTTAATCGAATTTTCAAAAAACACACAGGCGAAAACCCTTCCGTATATAGAAAAAAACTTCCGAAAAAGTAAATCCTATACAAAAACGTCAACTCCATTCTATATTCCATTTTGCAGATTGGGTAAATTGCTTACGAATCATCGTCATTACCCAATTGAATTATTATGAAATGGATTACACGAGCACGCCCGAAAATTGATCGTATAGCATGTCCCTGGTTGATTCTCAATTTTGTAGACAAAAACGCTCAATTTCTTTTTGTTCCTTCTGCGGAAGTTTTTACTAAAGCGGCTGAACTGAAAGCCATTCCTTTTGATATTCCAGGAGCCGAATATTCGCACGAAGGGGAGTATTGCACTTTTGATTTTATTGTTAAAAAGCATTCTATTTCTGATCAGGCGGTTCGCCGGATGGCTTTAATTATACGTGGGGCCGACACGCACCATTTTGAATTGGCGCCGGAAGCCGCGGGGTTATGGGCCATGTCGGCCGGAATTTCTTACAACTTCAAAGACGATTATGAGCAGCTTGCGTTTGGTTTGAAAATCTATGACGCATTATACAGCTGGGCCAAACATGTTCCTGATGAAATACACAATTGGAATCCTCAATTATAAAAGACTATGTATACTTTGAAAGAATTATGCTTTTATTTTTTGAAACTTGGTACATGGGGTTTTGGCGGGCCGGTAGCCTTGATTGGATATATGCATCGGGATTTAGTTTTGAATTATAAATGGATTTCGGAAGATGATTACAGAGAAGGTCTTGCGCTTGCTCAACTCGCTCCCGGGCCGTTAGCCGCTCAATTGGCTATTTATATTGGTTATGTTCATTACAAAATAATGGGCGCAACTTTTACCGGGCTTGCATTTATTTTTCCTTCGTTTTGTATGGTGGTACTCATAGGCTGGGCGTATGTTGAGTTTCAAGGGCTTGTCTGGGTGCAGGTTCTTTTTTACGGAGTGAGTGCAGCGGTGATAGGCATCATATCACTGAGTTGTTACCGGTTAACCGTTAAAACCATCCGAACGGATATCGTCGCTTGGATTATTTTCACAGTTCTCGCAAGTGTAACGATCCTTCTGGAATCGGAAATCATTTGGCTCATTGTGGCCGGAGGTTTTTTGATGGTGTTAGCTAAATCGCGCCAACTTATAAATAATGGCAGCGGTCTTTTGTCGCTTTTGTTCTTACAACTTCCAGTTGTATTGACTGATTCAATATTTATTCAAATTGCGATTTTTTTTGGAACAGCCGGCGCTTTTGTTTTTGGAAGCGGATTGGCCATCGTACCTTTTTTATATGGCGGGCTCGTAACGGAAAGAGGATGGCTAACGGAACAACAATTTCTCGATGCTGTCGCGATTGCGATGATAACACCGGGTCCCGTAGTCATTACAGTCGGATTCATCGGCTATCTTATTGCTGGATTTCCGGGTGCATGTATTGCTGCCATTGCAACTTTTTTTCCGTGTTACATTTTCACGATCATTCCTGCGCCTTATTTTAAAAAGTACGGAAAAAAACAACTCATTAAAACGTTTGTTGAAGGCGTAACTGTCGCGGCGATAGGAGCCATTGCAGGCGCTGTCGTTGTAATAGCCAAAAAAACATTATCCGATTGGTTTACTGTTGCAATCGCGATTTCAACCGTTATTATTTTAGTCCGATTCTCCCGCATCAAGGAGCCGGTAGTTATTGCGATCATGGCCGTATGCGGATTAATTTTTAAAGGAATTTTATGAATTCTACGCAGACGCTAATACTGACACGATCAGATGTTGCATCCTTGATTGATGCTGAAGAATGTTTATCCGCGGTAGAAAATTCGTTTGCGTTGTTAGCCGAAGGAAAGGCATATCCACCCGGTATATTGGGACGTCACGTTTCAGGAGGAGGCTTTCATATCAAAGCAGGGATTTGGGAACATGATGTCCTGTATTTTATTGCTAAAATTAATGCCAATTTCCCATTTAACCGATCACGTACCGGACTTCCAACCATTCAAGGCGCGATTGTCGTGTCGAATGCTGAAGATGGACGTTTATTAGCCATAACGGATTCAACCGAAATAACGGTGTTGCGAACGGGAGCAGCGACAGCTCTTGCCGCCAAGCATCTTGCAAAAAAAAACGCAAAAACCCTGACCATATGTGGTTGTGGTAATCAGGGAAGAATTTCTCTCAAAATGTTAATGAATGTATTGCCCATAGAAAAAGTCTATGCTTACGATATCGACCATGCAGTAACCGATCATTTTGTTAAGCAAATGAGTATAGAATATCCTGTCACAATTCTCAAAGCCGATGATCTCGGTATGGCTGTTCGACAGAGTGATGTTTGCGTGACGTGTACAACGTCGACACGGGCTTTTTTGAAAAATGAATGGGTACAGCCCGGAGCTTTCATTGCTGCCGTTGGCGCTGACCATGAAGAAAAACAGGAAGTCGAACCCTTGTTAGTGGCTCGCAGCCGATTAGTAGTCGATGCATTGGAACAGTGTGCTACGATTGGTGAATTGCATCACACTTTGAATGCCGGGTTGATAAAAAAAGAGGAGGTACATGCAGAGCTTGGAGAAATTATCGTTGGAAAAAAAAGCGGGCGAACTTCTGACGATGAGATATTTATTTTTGATAGTACAGGAATTGCTTTGCAAGATGCAGCGACCGTTTCACTTGTGTATGAAAAAGCCCTGAAATATGAAAAAGGATTGCTAGTGGACTTGATGAAGTAGAGCTAATTGATTCTTGCCGTTTAAACAATACTTGCTTATTCTTAATTTAATCCCAGTTCATTCATATAGTAGGTTAAAAATATGTTGTATCGGAATGTCCAAAGTTTGTCGTATGCGCGTTTTTCCATTTGGTTAGTTTTATTTTTTGTGTATTCATGCGCATTGCCTAAATCCAATCTGACTATAGATCCGCTGCTACTGGATGTACGACAAGATCGGATCAAATCGCACATATCTTTTCTTGCTGATGATCGATTGATGGGGCGCTTTCCAGGAAAACCCGGATTTCATGAAGCCGCCGAATATGTTATCAATAACTATAAAGCTTTCGGGCTTTTGCCGGCCGGTGAAAACGGTACTTTCCTTCAGACCGTCAGGCTCCGAACCGGAATTATTGAAAAAAACGAATCTTCGTTAATTATAATGAGCGATACCAATAAAACGGTATTGACCGAGGGCGATGAATATGTTTTCATAGGTGATCTTAACAATTCGCAAAACTATGTTTCAGCTCCTGTTGTTTTTGTCGGATACGGCGTTGAAGCGCCGCATATGGGCTACGATGACTACAAAAATAAAAATGTTCGAAATAAAATTGTTGTAGCTACGATCGGAGTACCGGATTCTTTTCCTTCAACAGAGGCCGTCCATTTCAGTACGAATGCCACTAAATTTGAATCGGCAATAAAACATGGTGCTGTGGGCATGATTCTTACTTTACCCGGAAATAGCCTTGGAAGAATGATGCACAGATATCGTGATATTGGTAATGATGGTGTTGTCGCCGCTGATGGAAAAGCCTTTGGGAAAAATGTTTTTGGGAGCGGATTAAAATTTGCAGCAATTGTTAGCTGGGATGCTATGAAAAAAATATTTAATTCAGATCCTGAACAGTATTGGATTCGTTATGACAAGTCTGCACAAGGCGATTCTATCACTATCCAAATCTCAGCGAAAACAAAGACGTCATATACTGACATAACCAGTTACAACATAATAGGCAAGATGACAGGCCGGGATGATCATTTAAAAAACGAATACGTCATTTATACTTCGCATTTGGATCATCTGGGTGTCGGTCATCCCGTAGACGGCGATTCCATTTATAATGGGGCCCACGATAATGCGTCCGGAGTTGCATGTACGTTAGAGATTGCTCGTTTGTTTACTTCACTTATCCAAAAGCCGAACAGGAGCGTATTATTTTTAACTACTACCGGTGAAGAAATGGGACTATTGGGATCCGAATATTTTACAAGGTTTCCAACTGTAACAAAAGAAAACATCATTGCTGATATCAATATTGATATGCCTACTTTGATTGCACCCTTGTTGTCTATCGAGGCTTTAGGCGCTGAACATTCGAATCTGATGACGTATGCAAAAGGCGCTGCGACGCAACTTGGATTGGACATTATGCCGGATCATATGCCAGAACAGGCCCGGATCGTACGGAGCGATCAATACAACTTTTTGCGTCAGGGCATTCCAGCCATGCATATCAAATATGGATTGAAAACTCTCGATTCGACAAGAAACCTAGCCACTGAAATAAAAGATTTCATGAATCATACTTATCATACGCCTTCGGATGAACTCAATGAATCGTTTGATTTTACCGCCGCTGAAACGTTCGTGAAGATTAATTTTATGATCGGTTATTCGCTTACTCAAACCAGGGTAAGGCCTTTTATCAATAAAGGCGATGTGTTTGAAAATGAAAATAAAGCGAAATGATCGCTATTTGGAAACTAGCGTTTTAGGAGCTATCAGGCTACCATAGCTTTATTTAATTTTCCACCGGATGTAAAACGCATCCGGATTTCTTCAATTTCCGGCAGGATCGTTTTAAATGCTTCGACTAATTTTGGATCAAAGTGCGTGGTGCTGTTACGCTCGATTTCAAGCATTGCTTCGTCGATGGACCATGCTTTTTTGTAAGGACGTTCAGAGGTGAGCGCATCGAAAACATCGCTGATCGCGCAAATACGGGCTGAGAGAGGAATTTGGTCGCCTTTCAATGCGCGAGGATACCCAGTGCCGTCAAATTTTTCATGGTGACATAAAGCGATTTCAGAAGCCATTTGAAGTAAACGTGACTGGCTGTTCTGCATAATTTCATATCCGGTCAGAGTGTGTAGCTTCATGTGCGCATATTCATATTCATCCAGTTTTTCATTTTTGTACAAAATTTCATCCGGAATACCTACCTTCCCGATATCGTGCATCGGCGCCGCCATCAGGATCAGATCTTGTTCTTCTTCCGAAAGCCCGAGCTTTTTTGATAACGCTTTACTGTAGTAGGCGACCCGCATGACGTGCGTGCCCGTTTCAGGACTACGGTATTCGGCTGCTTTGGAAAGGCGCAGAATAACTTCGCGTTCACGGGCGATAATTTCCTGCGTGGCTTTTTTGACTTCGTCAGCGAGCCAGGAAGCGCGATCCGCCAGTGCTTTTTGATTTTGACGAATGGTGAGCATGTTGCGTGTACGAGCGATGAGCTCTGCTTTGTCAATCGGCTTGTTGAGAAAATCATTGGCGCCGAGTTCCAGTGCCCGATATCGGATCTTTTTATCTTCCGTAGCTGTAACCATGATAACCGGTGTTTCGGAGTGTCCTTTGATGCTTCGAAACTGTTGAATCAACTCCAATCCATTCATATCGGGCATTTGGTAATCAGTGATCAAAAGATCAGGCGAGTGGCGCGTTGCCCAATCCAATGCCTCGATAGACGAAGTGAAACACTGAGTTTCGCACTGCAGTACTTTTGTGAGCAGATTGTCAAACACCATCACGTTAATTGGGTTGTCGTCAACAATAAGTATTTTCATGGTTTCCTCGCGTTAGGCCATTTCGAATTCTGGTTCGCCGGTTAGCCGTTCAAGTTCGAATTTTGTTTCTTCGTACGTATGATCGAGATCGTGCAGCAGTACATCGATCTCTTTCGGGCTTTGAGAGGCTTGAACGTTTTCAATGGTTTTGCATAAATGCCCGATCCGGGAGGCCCCGATATTAAAACTGACGCCTTTGAGCGTATGAGCGTGCTTTTTCATGGCATCAGTTTGCCCGAGGCGAGCGTGATCGCGGATGGTCCGGATCATCGATGGCGCTTGCTCAAAATAGATAGCGATCAACTCTTTCAGAAAATCGTCTCCGATTTCCAATTCACTAATGGCATCACGGTCAACGACCGGATAATTTTGGCGCTGCATATATTCTTGATGTTGCAACATAGTAGTACCCCATTCTTTTAATTTAGATTGAATCTGTTTTGGTATGATCGGTTTGGTAATATAGTCATCCATTCCTGCTTCAAGACAGCGTTCACGATCGCCCTGCATGGCATTAGCTGTCATGGCAATAATGATCGGCCGTTGGTGAGGGGAATAAGTCCGGATGATTTTCCTTGTTGCTTCCAGTCCGTCCATTTCGGGCATTTGTACATCCATGAACACGATGTCAAACGATTTAGTTTTCAATGCGTCCAGTACTTCCAATCCGTTAACGGCTATATCAATGGCGTAGCTCATTTTTTCAAATACGCGTACGGCTAATTTCTGGTTGATCACATTATCTTCGGCGAGAAGGATCCGCAATGGTAAACTTTTGGATAACTCTCTGTCGAGCGTCAAATCGGTTTTCGAATACAAGGTGTCCGGCTGGTCGCTGGATAACGTCTGAACGATTGTATCCCACAAAACGGATTGTTTGACAGGTTTACTGATAATTGCCGAAAAGATGTTTTTTGAAGAAGCAATGCGTTTGTCGTTATGACCGAGAGAACTTAACATGATCAAAGGAAGCACACGTTTATTGCGCCATTTACGAATTTCCATACCAAGAGTGATACCGTCCATATCGGGCATCTGCATATCGATAATGCCAAGATCAAACGGAGCTTGATCTTGGATCAATTGAAGCGCTTCCAGAGGGGTAGCGACGATATGAGGGATCATTTTCCACATCTCACATTGCACCTTTAAAATTTTTCTGTTCGTCTCATTATCGTCGACAATCAAAACTCGTTTACCTTCGATTTCCGGAAGCATAAGGTGTTTGGGAGCAGGTTCAGTGGAAATTGGGACGGTGATTGTAAAATGAAAAGACGTTCCTTGATCCAAAACGCTTCGAACCCAAATTTTACCGTTCATCAAAGCGACCAATTTCGTTGCAATGGCCAGACCCAGCCCGGTACCGCCGTATTTTCGCGTGGTTGACGAATCGGCTTGAGAAAACGGTTTGAACATTTCGGAGATTTTGTTTTCCGGAATGCCAATTCCGGTATCACGCACTTCAAATTCCAGACAAGCTTTGCCGTCACATATTTCCGGTGAATGGACTCTTAAAAAGACTTCACCGCTCTCGGTAAATTTAATAGCATTATTGAGCAAATTGACCAAAACTTGCCGCAAACGAGTGCTATCGCCGGCGATATATGGAGGCACTGATTCATCCAATTGATAAAGAAGATCCAGTTTTTTCTCCGAAGATTTCGGCGCCAGCAAATCAAGCGTTTCTTCAATGCAGGCGCGAAGATCGAAAGAATGTTCTTCCAATTCAAGTTTTCCCGATTCGATTTTGGAATAATCCAGGATGTCATTGATGATCGTCAGTAAAGTTTCACCGCTGATGCGGATGAGTTCGACGTATTCCCGCTGTTCTTTCGTCAGTAAGGTTTCGAGTAGTAAGCCGGTCATGCCGATTACGCCATTCATCGGTGTTCGGATTTCGTGGCTCATGACGGCCAAAAAATCGGATTTGGCGTGATCGGCGACTTCAGCTTTTTCTTTAGCATAAAGAAGTTCTTGTTCGATTTTTTTACGTGCAGTGATGTCCTGAGCAGTGCCGGATACCCACGCAGCCTTTCCATTTTCAGAAATGGCCACCTCGCCATGACCGTGGATGTACTTGACATTGCCGGAGGGGAGATCGATGCGGTAATCGGTATCGAACGGAGTGCCATGCGACAACGAATAATCGATTGCTTTTCCGACGCGTTCACGGTCATCCGGAGGCATCAAAGACAATATGCGGTTTACGGAAAGCGGTTTATCATCGGTGACTTCGAAAATACGAAACATTTCATCGGACCAAACCAGGGTTTTCGCAAGCATATTCCATTCCCAGCTTCCGACGTGTGTAAGCTGCTGTGCCTGTGAAAGGCCGGCTTTGTTGCGCTCCAATTGGTTCTGAATATTTTTCAAATAGGTAATATCACGAATGATACCGACGAGGAATTTTTGGCCAATGATGTCTTTGAAAATTGCTTTACGGGTTGAAAGATACCGAACCTGCCCTTCCGGATTCGTAAGCTGTTCTTCGTTATCAACTGTTTTTCCAGATTTAAAAACATGATCGTCCATAGTCCAGAATACGTCTGCTTCGTTTTTCGCAACAAAGTCATAGTCGGATTTTCCGATCAATCCTTCTCGGCTTTGTCCAATAAACTGGCAAAATGCGTCATTGACCATGATGAAATTATGTTGTTCATCTTTGACGAATATAGGATCGGCGACTGTGTGAAGAATACGGTCGAGGAAATTGCGCGTATTCTGGAGCGTTTGTTCATTTTGAATTCGTTCAGTGACATCGTGGGAATTGATTACGATGTAACTATCGCTGCCGGAATGTACAAGTTTCCCGCTGCCTTCCAGATAAATCCACATTCCGTTTTTATGCTGGTATCGCAAGATTTGCCGATGAATATTGGCCGGATTTGAAATAATTTTCTGAATGGTTTCCATTGCTTGAACCTGATCCAGCGAGTGGACACGGGTACAGACGTTGGTATCATTCAGTTCTTCAGGGCTGAATCCGAGCAGTCGTGTTACCGAAGGGCTGTTATAGCGAATCGTTCCGTCCAGGTTGATGACGGTGATCAGATCTTGTGCGTTTTCGATGAGGGAGCGAAAATACATTTCGCTTTCGCACAGCGACTCGGCCATACGTTTTTGTTCAGTGATATCTTCAACCTGCGCAACATAATAAAACGGTTTATTATCACGGTCGAGCACCAATGTCACGCTAAGTCTTCCCCAAACGATGGTGCCGTTTCGATGAAGATACCGTTTCTCCATTTGATAAGAATCGATTTGCTGATTGGTCAACGCGTCGAGGTTTGCCAGGTCATTCAAAAGATCATCGGGATGTGTGATGTCAGCAATGGTCTTGGATAAAAGTTCTTCCTCGGAATAGCCCAATGTCCGGCACAAGGCTTCATTAACTTGTACGCAACGACCTTCCAGATTGACCAAAGCCATACCTATGGAAGCATGCGTGAATGAATTGCGGAACCTTGCTTCGATTTCGCGTAATTTTTCTTCCGAATTTTTCCTGTCAGTCAGATCAATGGCATTGATGACGATATAGGCCGATTCGTTTTTTTCCTGGATGAAAGCTATGCTGCCGTTGAAATAACGCCAGGATCCGTTTTTATGCTGAACATGGATTTCAATATTTCTTACAGCTTCATGATTAATCGCTAGATTTTGAAGGATCGTTTTGGTGCGGCATTGATCGTCGGGTTTGAAAAGATCGAAAACAGGACGGCCGATAAGTTCTTTGGACTCGTAACCGAGAGAACCCTTGACGGACGGGCTAACGTATTGTATAAAACCTTCGACGTCGATCACGGCAATCATATCAACCGAATGTTCGATCAGTGACCGAAAATACTGTTCGCTGCGAACGAGTTTATCCTGCAAATTTTTGCGATCCGTAATATCTTCTTTGACTGCAACAAAATGGGTAATTTCACCTTTATTGTTCGTAATCGGCGAGATGGATGCCGATTCCCAATATAGTTCGCCGTTTTTTTTCTTATTATGAAATTCGCCCCGCCATTCTTGACCCGAAAGAACAGTTTTCCACAGTGCTGAATATTCTGCTTGCGGCGTCTCACCGGATTTGAGGAATCGCGGATTTTTGCCTATGACTTCATCCAGAGTGTATCCCGTAACACGCGTGAATTTAGGATTGACGTATTCGATCCGTCCTTGTACATCGGTAATGACTACGGAAGCTGGATTTTGATCAACGGCACAAGAGAGTTGGCTTAGTTTAGTTTCAATGGCTTTACGTTCAAGGATATCTCGGTAAATTGCATAAACACCTGTTTGATTTTCACCGTCAAGTTTAATCGGCGATGCGAGGATATTAACCGGGATCAATTGACCGTTTTTGTGTTTACGGACGGCATCGATGTCGATAAATTCCCCGCTGAGTATTTTACGAGTGAGTTCATATCCTTCCCAAATGGTTGCATCCGGTGTGATAAGTTCGTCGATGACTTTATAGGCGCTTTCGTCCGAGGTATAACCGAAAAGTTTTCCGAATGCTCGGTTTGTTCGAAGAATACGGTCTTCATTATCAAGAATCGCAATGGCCTCCGGGGCATTTTCAAAAAGATATTCGAAATAAGCAGTTCCTAATGCATGTGATTTTGTGTCTATCATAAAATCCAACGTTAAAAAATTAATCGGCAGAAGGCAATACACTGAACAATCCAAAGACATGCCAAAAAATCAATTTTCTAAACATCGAAAATTCAATGCTTAGAGATTTATCGGTAATTTGTAACCATGTATAAAAACCATATTTATGGAAAATATACCCAAAGAAATTTTTTATGGAATTTTATTGGTTTTCGAGTCTTACTAATGAAATTCCAAATTTTGTTTTTCAAATTTGTGTTGAAATTTATGACTGGGGGAATTGCATGAATTTCAAACTGATATCTGTAGCATTAGTCGGTCGTCAATGGCAATGGGTGCAATTGCTGTTGTTGCTAGCTATGGCAACGGGTGCCATTGCACAGCAAACAATACCTGATTTTCGTGCCGGTCAATCGTTTATTCACATAGACACTTTCCAAGACGACTCCATCCTGGTTAGTCAAACAGTGAACGGCGAATATCCTGAAAAGCGTTGGTATAAATTTTTTAAGAATCAGTTAAACGATAACGACGATTCGCTGCTTTTTGGCTCTATCGCTTCTAATCAAGTCATCGAAAATTTGTTTATTGAATCGCTCAATCTTGAGCGCATTGAACGAATCAATGCCGTGCGTGGTCGATCGAATCTTGCCATTCCATTGCGCATGAAGAATTGCATTGTGTACAATACGGTTGTCCAACGGCGTGAACCCAATCAAAAATATGAACGGCAATTCAGCAAATCTTTAGTGATCGAACATTGTGTTTTTCGTACCGGATTCGACTTGTCTGACGGAATTTTTATTGATTCGGTTTATATCGAGAATTCCCATTTTAACGGGATTGATTTTTCAAGAAGTACTTTCTGGAAACCCGTTACTCTATATCACTCAAGCGTATCGAATCAGTTGAACTGTCATAAAGTATTATTTAAGAGAAGCCGTTCGGACGCCTCGGTTCAATCGTATTTTGCACTGGCTCAAAATCATCTCAAAGATGTGGAGATGGATGATGCTATTTTCAACGTTCCGGTTTTTTTCAGCGGAACTTTTTTTGACAGTAAGTTTTCGGTTTATCATGCGCAATTCCTCCAAGGCGCTGATTTGAGCGGGGTAGATCTTGACAGTAAGATGAGCCTGAACGGAGCAACTTTTAAAAAATTTACCAATTTAACGAATATAGCTTTTCATGAAAGCGTAGCCGATCGTGGCCGTGCACTGACTGACGGTTTGCTGCTGCTTGAAAATACGGATTTGGCAGACAGCATCGGCGTCGATGAGAATATCATCAAATACGGTTTAAATCTCGTAGCGCTAAAACAAGTATGGTTTGATCTCAGCGCTTTTAATTTTAATGAAGCCGAACGTCTTCTTGCGTCGCTGATTCAAAACGTCAATGCCAATTCCAACGCATCCGAAGAACTTCGTAACGATGTTCTGGCGCGATTAAAATACCAGGTGATCCAATTGCAGCGCGTCAATCCTGAAACGTCGTCCTGGGATAGAGCCGTCCTCGGTATTTTGGAAATCATCGTGCGTAATGGCTACGAAGGAGGAGGACAATTTTTTCTTTCATCGCTTTTGATTGTCGTATTTTTTTCGCTGATCTATCAAAGCCGGTACATGACCGATGTGACGTTCATGGTGAAAGGCGAATACGCAAAAAACGAACAGCAAGAGCCGAAGTCCGGGCTTTTAAAGAAAGTCGGCGGGCTTTTTCTGACACGGTTACTGGATTTTTTTCAGGCTATGTGGTTTAGCGTTTACATTTTTCTTTCACCCAAATTTCCATCAGAAATTTTTCAGAGGTCATCGATTTTTCAGCTGATCGCAACCGTGGAATGGATGTTCGGTATCTGTATGATGATCGTCTATTTTGTCTATATCGCCAGTAACTATGCTTTTATAAGAAGCTTGCTCGGTATTTAACCTTACCTTAACCAAGATAATGGGGGAGTTATGAGAGGCGTGAACGACATTCAAAGCCTGATTCTGTCACATCATTCCGATCCAAGTTTTTGCGTACAAAAGCTGGCCTCAATGGCCGGAATGAGCACATCGTATCTCAGAGAATGTATCCACCGTACTTATCAGGTTTCTCCGCATGAACTCATTGAAGTGTGCCGGTTGGAACAAGCTATCCGATTATTGAAAACGTCCTATCTTCCTGTCGAAGTGGTGGCCACGAAGGCCGGATTTTGGAGTACTAAAACATTCCGTCGCGCGTTACGCCGGAAATTCGGTTGCCGGCCATCCGATTACCGTCAGAATCCGGATCCGGCAAAACCACAATGATAAATCTTTCACGTCGAAAATGACCGGCGATTCTGTCCCTTGCGCAAGCCTGTTTTTGCGCTTATCTTTATAGTATTATCCTTCCTTAGCATTATGATTGCGATTTAGTTAAGACTACGATTTAGGCTCTATCGCACTGCCGTTCAAAATCTCTATTTTTAAATAAATTTAAAACCGACGGGGGCAAGCAATGTTTACTCCGGAAGAACGTCGCTTGAGCGTTTATCTTCGCACGCTTTCGATACTATTTTTTCTCGCCATTTTTGGCTATCTCCTTCCGGCTCTCACGGGGCCGCTTCAGGATTTTTATGTTAATCTTCCATTCGTGACTAATTCGGTCGTAAAAATCGGCACGTTGTGGTTGCTGGCATGGATTGCTTCAGTCAATGTGCGTGAACATCGTACGCTCATCGTGATTGTCGTTTGGGGACACGTGATTTCAATTGCCGCGATGGGCTTTGTGCTGGCCTTTGGTAAAACTGATTACGATGTAAACGTTGGGACAATCACCATGCCGATTGCCAATATGCTCTGGGGCGCGATAGTGATGGATGGAGTGATCCTGATTGCATTGATATATTTTTTCTTTGCCGCGGAAAAAGCCCGCTTTCAGCTTGTTTACTTTTCACCCACAGAGTTTCGGACATTAGTCGCACTAGCCGAAGTCGTTATTCAGGGAACCAACGAAATTCTGTCGCCTGAAGATGTTGCGCGTAATGTTGACCGTTATTTAGGCGCGTTCAAGGCACGTTCGAAATGGATCATGAAACTGGTTCTGACCGGCATGAATGCTTACCCGATGCTTACGTTCCGGCCGCCTCTGCCTTATATTGAAGCCGGCGAACGTCTGAAATTTTTAAAAAAACGATTTTACGACGATAGTTCATCTAAACTGATTCCTCCGTTTTGGCGCATGATTACCCAGGGGATGATTCGGATGAGCAAACAATTGTGTTATCTTGGATATTACAATGACCCTCGTACGTTTGAATCGGTAGGTTATAAGCCCTTCACTCAGCGGCCGGATTTCAAAACTAAATTAGCGGTCAGCCCGCCTCCACCCCGGAAAACTCTGACCGTAAAAAATGCTTCAGAAATTGACAGCGATCATATCATCGGTGATTTTGTGATTGTGGGCTCAGGAGCAGCCGCATCCATTTTAGCGTACGAATTAGTGAGAGCAGGCAAGGATGTGCTCATGGTCGAGCGGGGTAATCATGTCGAGCCTGATCGTTTTTCTGAAGACGAGATGGAAATGATTTCAAAACTCTATGCGGATGGTGCGTTACAATTAAGTCGTGATTTCCGATTCCAGGTATTACAAGGAAGCTGTGTTGGCGGGACGACCGTAGTGAATAATGCCGTCTGTTTCGATTTGCCTAAACGTGTTTTTGATCGCTGGAATGATCAACGCGGTCTGTCTGCCGGATTGGATGAAAAGCGTTTGTATGAAAGTTTTGCATGGGTAAGGAAATTTCTGAAAATCTCACCTCAACCGAATAACGTTCCGTATAGAAATCTGAGCGCCGGAGGCGATCTGTTTTATGAAGGTTGTAAGAAGTTAGGATTAGACGTACATCCGAGCGCTTGCGGCGTGGTTGATGCCAATATTACCGGTTGTCTCGGATGCGGTTATTGCAATATCGGATGCCGCTACGGGAAAAAGATGTCAATGCTGGATGCGGTGCTGCCTGAAGCGCAGAAAATTCCTAATGCCGGACAGCTTCGAATTGTCGCAGGATGTGAAGTTGAAAAAATCCATGGCGGGAAAAAGATTTCTCATCTGATAGGCCGTTTCCACAATGGGCGTGCGATTAAAATAGCCGGAAATACGTTTGTCGTGAGCGCCGGCGCAGTTTCTTCAAGCCTTCTTTTGATGAAATCGGGCGTCGCGGCGGGGAGAGCAGGGAAACGATTGTCATTTAATATGGGTTCTCCTATCACGGCTTCATTTGAAAAAATCGTCAATGCGTACGACGGTTTGCAAATCACGCATTATCTCAAACGTTCGGAAGATGATGGGTTCGTGCTCGAGACATGGTTTAATCCGCCAACCGCACAAGCGATCAACATGCCAGGTTGGTTTGAAGATCATTTTAACAACATGCTGCGATTTAACAAACTGGCAAGTATCGGCGTTCTGGTCGGCACCGAATCGAATGCGGAAGTTCGGTTAGCGGGTTTGACGGGACGTGAGATCAAATATATTCCGACCAAAAGCGATTTTGAAAAGCTGTTGAATGGCCTGATCCTAGCCGGCGATATTTTTCTGGCCGCCGGCGCTAAAAGTATCATGCCCAATTCATTTAAGTTCTATGAATTTTTCAATGAAAATGAGTTACGAACGCTTCCTGAAAAAATAAAAAATAACAGCCAGATCGGACTTGGAACGGGGCATCCTCAAGGCGGTAACATCATGAGCTTACAAAAAGAATTTGGTGTTGTCGACAATCGATTCAAAGTATATGGATATGACAATTTATTTATCTGTGACGCCAGTGTATTTCCATCCAGTATCGGCGTCAATCCGCAATTGACAGTCATGGCTTTGGCGCATTATGCCGCTCCGCATATTTTAGGAATGTTATAAAGGAAAATATTATGGAATTTCTTGGAAAAAATAACTCATGGATCGATTATGTTTTAGTACTCGTGATCTATGGCTGCTTATTTGTAGTCATTCGTCAGTCGTCGTCCGTCATCGAATTAAATTTCAGGCGACGATTTTGGTTTTTGTATTTCGGATGGGCGGTAAGCGTATTTATTGCGAACTACCTGCTTTATCTCGGCGGTTTCATGAGTTTCCTTCCGTGGCTTAATAATGCGTTTCACACATTTATCTGGATTGGATTTTGCCTCGGATTTGTTTATGCAGGCAGTCACTCCAAACCATTCTGGGAGCAATTCATTCTCTTCGCATTTTTTAGCTTTATCGTGAAATGGACCGAGAGAGAAATTCTCGGTACATGGGAACATGATCACTTTTTTTTTATCGACGGTAATATGGCGTATATCGTCGGCTGGAGTTTATTGGACGGCCTCTATCCGGTTATTTCGAAAACGGGGATCACTATCGCTTCACGCTTTATGCCCGGCTTAAAGATCGGATAGACTTCAAACAATTTTGAGCACTAACCTCTGAAATAAATCTGATGAGTTACGAAAACGACATCGCAAAAGGATTGGCGAAAGCGTATGAACGCGCTCCGATTGTGGAAGCAGATTGTTTAAGCGATCGTTTTATTGTTTTTTCCGATCAGCATAAAGGCGCACGCGATGGCGCTGATGACTTTCTTCTCTGCGAACAAAATTATAATAGAGCATTAGCCTATTATTTCCAATCCGGTTTTGCTTTGGCCGTGCTTGGCGATGTGGAAGAACTTTGGGAGAACCGTCCAAAAGCTGTGTTGAAATCCTACGAACATTCTCTTCATCTGGAAATGGCCTTTCACCAGGCATCCCGGTATTATCGTTTTTTTGGCAATCACGATATCGACTGGTCGGATCTGAGAAAGATTACGAAATGGCTTTTCCCAATTTTCGGCAACGAAGTGATTGTTTACGAGAGTTTACGATTGAAGTTTAAAAACGGGAGTGATGATATTGGTGAAATTTACCTTGTGCATGGTCATCAAGGCAGTGCGATCGATACGAATCCTGTTTCACGTTTTTTAGTTCGTGTTATCTGGAGAAATCTTCAGCGTATTTTTGGGTGGAAATCGAATACGCCTTCCAACAGCATCGAGTTACGGGGCAAACATAACAAAGCAATGTACGAATGGGCTAATTCTTTGAATAAAAAAATGGCTGTTATTGCAGGACATACTCATCAGCCGATTTTTGCGTCACTGGCGCATACCGAAAAATTAGAGCAGGAATTGCAGGAAGCCAAAAACCGACACGATGAGGCCGCAATCCAGGCGCTGCAAGATCAAATCGATTATCAAAAAACCAAAATTAAACGTCCGTGCTATTTTAATTCAGGATGTTGCTCGTTCAGTGACGGCGATATAACCGGTATCGAAATTGCCGATGGTAAAATCAAGCTTGTTCGTTGGTCTGACGGATGGCCGATACCGTCTATGCCGGGACCTAAGCCTAAAGTCCTGCAGGAAATGGAATTGAAAGAACTGTTTAATAGACTATAGTATGTACTCATAAAGAAGCAACGTTATGAAAATTTTTAAAATCATCGGTATTATTTTAATTGCATTGCTGCTCATTGCTTTAGCTTTTTATTTAACCGGCCATGGGGAGCAATTAGAAAATATCGTTCGAGGGATTGGTACGTTTTTCAAAAATGCCTGGCATTGGCTCGTTGGTTTATTCGGTTTTATTATTGGAATTTTTAAACGAATCGGAGATTTGTTCGGGCCATCGAAAGCAGAAAAAGAGATTCGTGCTGAAAATGAAGCGATTAAAAAAGAATTACAGGTCATTCGCTCGCAGACACGAACGGCGGACGAAGCTTTGACTACAGACAGGACTGAATATGAAACGAAACGTAAAGAATACGAAGCCAAAATTACTGAATCGACCGCCCATGCTCAACGGCTTAAAGATATTATTACCGACATGAAGGCGCAAGGCTCAGAAAAGTATATCAAGAATCTTGATCCTGACGAAAAAGATCAATTTGAAAAAGACATTCATAAAGATGTAGTTGAACTTGGTGTACCGGCGCCGATTGAAAAACAATTTCCAGCCATCATGCTCAAAGAAAAGAGCCGGACATTGACGCTGAAAGATAAGGAAGACAAAGCCAAAGAAATTGGCGTAGAGCTCGCTGCGCTCCGGGCTGTAATTCAAGTGGAATCATCCGGCGGTGGCTTTTTAAATGACGGAAGACCAAAAATTCTTTTTGAAGGCCACATTTTCTGGCGTCAATTAGCCCTTCGTAAAATAGATCCTGCACCGCTGTCGGAGAAATATCCTGATATTATATATCCGAAGTGGGTCAAAACTTTCTACAAAGGCGGAGTCGGAGAGTTTGAACGCCTCGATCGGGCGCGCACGATCAACGATGAAGCGGCTCTGGCATCGGCTTCGTGGGGGGCGTTCCAGATTATGGGCTTCAATTATGCGCCTGCTGGATTTGGATCGGTAAATAAATTTGTCGATGCTCACTACATTTCAGAGAACGATCATCTTACCGCCTTTTGCAATTTGATTAAAAATCAGGGCATACTTCCTTTCTTGATTTCAAAAAATTGGGAGAAATTTGCAGAACGGTATAACGGTTCGGGGCAAATTGCCGTTTATGCCGGGTTGTTGAAAAAGGCGTATGAAGATTTCAGTAAATCGTAATTCACGGAGGTTCAATGAAAATTGGTATTGTAATACTATTGCTGTTTTGGCCGACGAGATCCATTTTAGCTCAGGATCCGTGCGATGACGCGAATACGATCGGGCTTTTACGAACCGGTCGCAGTTATACCGCACGATGCGATAGCTTGTACATTCTGAGCAAACAGAAATATTACTTGCTGCAAGGCGAACTGAAATACTATAAAGACATGGCGGCTCATTATGCCGAACTAACCGGAGAACTCGAACGTGTCACAAATTATATGGATAGTCTTCGGATGGTGCAGGATAAATTTATCGCGCGTCAAGATACTGCGATCGTAAAATACCGTTCGTTGCTTGAACAATCGAATACTCTTGTGGACCGCTCGACGGCCAATACTGACCGGGCGCTGGACGAACTTAAAAAAGCGCGATTGAGAATGTGGATTATGTCCGGGCTGTCTATGATAGCGGGTGGAGTTCTTGGGCTCATTGTCTCAAAATAATATGAGCTTATTTTTAAGCAAGTATGGATGGAGATTTTTAAAAATAAACGTTGTTTCGATAAGGAGATGAGTTATGAAATTTCCGAATATGCAAAAGCGAATTGTCATCGCGATGTGGTCGTTGAATATTTTTTCTCTAGGCACATGCCTGATTTTTATTAATCCTGATTTGCCGGATATCTATATGCGTATCAGCGTCGATCTCATCGTTATGTGGTTTGCCCTGATGTTTTCATACTACATCTGGGCGATTTACTTTTATAATATTAATCTGGGCTATTCGGACGGCGAATGGGAGCGAATGATCGCCGATAAAGAACTGGCGTTGAAGAGAAAAGGTGACGGGCTGGTTGTTACCGACGAAGAAATGTCACTCCCTGAAGATAATCCTTACAAGGACAAAACGTTTGGCCTCCCGGACGGAACCGTTCGCGGCACGATTGCGTTGACCATTTTAGTATTGGGAACGGCGATGCTTCTTCTTCGCTTTAGCGGAGCTCATCCTAATGATGAGGCTACATTTTCGCTCATGGGTGAAGCATTTTTGATGATGGTAGCGTTTTATTTTGGTACGAAAGGATTGGAACTTCTCCGTGCCAAAAAGGAGTAGGAATACATTTTTGAAGATGGTGATTGAATAATAAGGTGAAATTATGACGCGTATTTTATCGATAGACGGCGGCGGAATCCGGGGAATTATTCCCGGACAAATTCTCATTCATTTGGAGAAAATTTTTCAGGATAAATCCGGGAATCCCGATGCACGGATTGCCGATTATTTCGATTTGATTGCCGGAACGAGCACCGGCGGTATTCTCACGTGTTTTTATCTCATTCCCGATCCCGCAAAACCCTCACGACCAAAGTACCGTGCGGATGAAGCGGTTGATATTTATGTTAAGCGCGGTAAAGACATTTTTGAATCGTCTTTCTGGCGCAAGGTCAAAACGTTATGGGGTTTTGTGGATAAGGAATATTCAGTCAAAGGTCTGGAAAAAGCTTTGGCCGATTATTTCGGCGATGTTCAGTTGAAAGATCTGCTCAAGCCATCACTGGTGACCGCGTATGATATTGAAAATCGCAGCGCTGAATTTTTTGCTCAACACGATGCCTATGAACCAAAAAACAATTTTTTAACGAGGCAAGTCGCCCGGGCCACCTCGGCCGCTCCAACTTATTTTGCTCCGGCTCTGGTAACCTCGATGGCCGGAAAAAAAATTCCACTGGTTGATGGTGGTGTATTTGCCAACAATCCCGCATTATGTGCCTATGCCGAAGCAAGAAAATTCAAAGGCAATCCTACAGCCAAAGACATGGTGATCTTGTCCATTGGAACCGGAAAAATCGAGAAGTCTTATAAATATGAAGAAGCACGAAAGTGGGGAAAGGCCGAATGGCTCCAACCTATTCTCGATATTATTATGTCGGCCGGTCCTGAAGTGGCTGATTACCAACTCCGAATGATGTTCGATGCCATTGACTGCTCCAAACAATACCTGCGCATTGAACCAGAACTCGGCGAAGCAAGTCCTCAAATGGATGACGTTTCCGAAAAAAATCTCAAGGCGCTTCAAGTCGCTGGTGATGCGGCTTTTAATAAATATCGGGTGCCAATTGAAGATTTGGCCGATGTTTTGATCAACTCGCAAAGCAAGTAAGCAATCAATATTGCCATCCGAATCGTTATTGGAAAGCGATTGGAAAACAGAAAATGCCTCCAAGTTTTTTCTCAATAATTAAATAGCTATTTTCTTTACCTAGCCTTATATTAATTCCATCCTTTTTTGATTTCACATCTGATTTTCGAAACAGTTTCCTGGTTTTCAATTTTTCCACAAAACGTGAGAGGTTTATGAAAAAGCTTCGTATCGGGATTATTGATCTTGTTACTAAAGGGCCGACGAACACTATGTACGCACGACTGATGCACGCCAATCTTGCCGGCATCATGTCGCAGGCGGTGGCCGTTTGGTGCGAAGAACAAGGCCACACCGTAACGTTTATGTGTTATACCGGGAGAGAAGATTTGATGACAGAAATGCCTGCCGATCTCGATATGGTGTTTATTTGCGCTTTTACACAAGCCGCTCAATTGTCCTATGCGTTGAGTAACATGTTTCGCTCTCGCGGCGCCGTGACGGTGCTGGGCGGTCCTCATGCGCGTTGCTATCCCGAAGATGCAGTGTTACACTTTGATTATGTGTTGGGATTTACCGATAAAAAAATCATTGAAACCGTATTGCAGGAAAATGCGCAACACCGCCCGGTTGGCCGGCAGTTAGCCGCTGCACAACAGCCGACGCATGTTCCCGGAGTCAGGGCACGATGGAAATTCATAGAATCGACATTGGAAAAATCGCCGGTCTTTAAGATCGTCGGCATGCTCGGCAGTCTCGGTTGCCCGTATACGTGTTCATTTTGTATCGATGCGGTCGTGCCTTATCAACCGCTGGATTTCGACGAAATGAAAGGGGACTTGCAATTTTTATTGACCAAATTCAAACGACCGCATGTCGGCTGGCACGATCCCAATTTCGGAATCCGTTTCGATGATTATATGACAATGATCGAAGATGCCGTTCCACCCGACAGCATCGATTTTGTTTCGGAAAGCAGTTTATCACTTCTGTCGGAAGAACATGTCAAACGCATGAAGCGAAACGGTTTCAAAGCCGTCCTTCCAGGGATTGAATCGTGGTATGATCTCGGCAATAAATCGAAAACCGGCAAAAGCCAGGGCATGGAAAAGGTTCGTCGTGTTTCCGATCAGGTGAATATGATTTTGCAGCACATTCCGTATGTGCAGACAAATTTTGTACTCGGGCTCGACTGCGATGAAGGAACGGAACCGTTTGAATTGACGGCTAAATTTCTGGATATGACGCCGGGAGCGTTCCCTGCGTATTCACTGCTGTCGGCCTTCGGTCGGGCGGCAGAGCTTAATCTTGAATATCAAAAAGCCAATCGCGTGCTACCATTTCCTTTTCATTTTTTAAATAATAATCATGCAATGAATGTCCGTCCAAAAGGTTATCAATGGCCGGAATTTTATGATAATTTAATCAAACTCAGTACGCACAGTTTTTCATGGCCTAGGATTTTAGCCAGATTCCAGGCAACCCATGCTGCCATTCCACGGCTATTGAATTTTGTTCGTGCCGTCTCATCAGAAGGTTTCGGCCGCATTCGCTATTATAAAGCCGTGCGACAAAAGCTTGACGAAGATCGGGCGTTGAGAAGTTATTTTGAACAGGAGTCGACGGATCTGCCGGAGTTTTATACACAACGTCTTAAACGTGATCTCGGCCCGCTCTGGTCATGGCTTCCAAATAACGCCATTCATCATGATGCTTATGCCTATTTGAAATCGCAAACTCATTCTGTCGGAATGATTGCAAAGGCGTAATAAAATCATCTTAGTCGAAACGAAATTGGCATCGACATTTTTACCCGTACCGGTTTATCACGCTGCATGGCCGGTGTAAAACGGCATTTCTCTACAACTTCTAATGCTGCTTTGCCAAATCCCACATTACCATCCTCAGACAAGATCAATGCATTTTCAACTTTCCCATCAATTCCTATTACAATACTGACAACGACTTTACCTTCGATTCCTGCTTGTCTCGCTAGGTCAGGATATTTGAGATTTTTTTGAATAAACGCATTATTACCAATTAAATGCGGGGGTTCATCATAAACAATAAATGTTTCAGGCTCTTCGGTCGAATGTTCGATCTCAGAAACAAGTGGAGGCAGGGGAATCGTATTCAATATGACTTCAGTATCGGCGATTTCATCGTCGAGTAGTATTTCATCGGCCACGGCGATGGGCATCGCCGGCCGTTTAGGAGTTGTTGCGCGTTTATCTGATTGAACCGTCACATCTACAAGATTAAAAGGGATGTCCAGATCAATTATTATGGGTTTAGGAATGTGACTAAACGACGTGTTAGTGATGAATAGCGTTACAGCAACCAACGAAGCAAGCAGCGAACACTCGAAAGTTTTTCGATACTGATTTCTAATGACGTTTTCCATAATGAACTCCTAAGGTTTGTTTCTACAATACCGTATTTGGTAGTAAAATATCGTTTTTTCACAAAGATTTTTTCGGACGAATTTTTCCGATGTTTTAAAGTATACGATTGTCACTTTTAGTTTTTTCATCGTATATTTCACTTGGCTTTTAGAAAAAATTTAATATAATTAGGTGATTTTTATATCGTGAGAGAATTGTAAATGCGGAATTTAGCGGTTTTTTTATTTTTATTAGTCTCAGCATGTTCAATTTCAAAGCAAATTAAAGAAGCCAAGGAATTTGCACGCTGTGAGTTTCATATTCGTTCAATTTCGCAAGTGTATCTGGCCGGCGAAAAGATCGATGGTATTAAATCGGTCAACGATTTGGGATTGAAAAAGGCTACGAAGATTTTAACGGTGGCTGCAACCGGCTCACTTCCCCTCACGTTTAATGTGAATGTTGTGAGTCATAATCCGAACGATGTTGAAGCTGGAATCAATAAATTGGAATGGATCATACTGGTTGATCAACAGGAATGGCTCAAAGGCACGCTGGATCGAGCGGTACACATTGCTCCGGACAGTTCGGTTGAATTTCCCGTGTCAGTCAGTGCGGATTTGAAGCAATCAATGCAGGGAAAGAACAAAGAAGCTCTGTTGAACCTTGCCTTTAATCTATCGGGTGAAAATCAGAAGCAATCGAATATCGTTTTAAAAATAAAACCGTCGGTGGAAATTGCCGGCAAGATCATTGAATATCCCGGCTATGTGGATATATCATTCACCGCGGAAAACGGGAAAGTATTTCACAAGAAAAACTAAAGGCTTCGTATTATATGGTTGATATGCAGGAAGAAAAGTTATTAATGACATCTCCGGGTGAACGGTGGAAGGATCCTAAATTTCTGGCCGAATTAATCCTGAGTTTTGTCGCAATGGTAATCAGTTTAAACATATTTTCGCATTTTCTCGATTGGGTGGAATTACGCGGCGGCGCACCGCTCGACGATCCGATCCTGGCTGCGCTGTCTCCGCAGGATGTGACATGGTATACTTTTGTTTTCATTTATGGAGCGATCATCACGGCATTTGTGGCGTGCCTTTTCAGACCGAAACATATGGCCATTGCATTTCAAACATATACGATCATGGTATTTATCCGAATGATCGCGATGTACCTGACGCCATTAGAAGCACCGCGTGCAATTATTATTCTGGCGGATCCGTTCGTTGAATTTTTTGGAACCGGCAAACCGCTCACACGGGATTTATTTTTTTCCGGTCACACGGCAACGATGTTCATTCTTTTTTTAACCGCAGCACAGAAAAAAGTACGTATCGCGCTATTCGTCGGCACTATAGTGGTAGGTTCCCTCGTCATTTTACAACATGTGCATTACAGCATTGATGTTTTTGCTGCGCTATTTTTTTCGTACGGGGCCTATCGCATTGTGATCAATGCGCGAAAATACTTAGCGCCGGAGGATCGGACGAATCACATCTATCGAACCGTCGTTGGGAGCGGACGTAAGGCCGAGAAGGTGAGCCATTAAGTTATAGATATGAATATTGGCAAAGGGTTCGATAGTTTTATTTTTTTCTATTTCCGGACCGTGAGCAATAAAAATTCCCTGCATGGACTGTAATAAATTATCGTAGCCGTGGCTTCCGCCGAAATCCCAATTTGAATTTTCTTTGAACTTCTTTCTCGTTGTAACCGACCAGCCTTCTGCCATTACGCCGAAAACCGGTCCGATGCGCATACTTTTGCTGTAGTGAAATCTTTCAGGCATCGTTGCACGTGTGTAAATCATCATTTTGGGATGTGCATTCAATAATTTCGCGTAAACAACCGAATCAGGTATGGTTTTCCCACGCGCACTGAAAATAGGGGATTCATAAATCACATCCACGGTCTCCATATCAAGATAATCGTCGAGAAAAACCATCCGGTCACGGCTGACAGCGGCCATACCATGATCGGAAACGATAATGATGTGAACTTTATCAAAAAGATTGCGCTGTTTAAGACCAGTGATCAGTCGTCCGGTCATACTGTCGAGATGAGCAATGGCCGGCAGAATAGCCGCCGAATCAGGATTGACCTTATGTCCAATCTCATCTGAGTGACTGAAGTAGAGAGTGATCAACTGAGGACGTTTTTCAACCGGCAAGTCCAGCCATGCCAGTATGTGATCGATACGCGATGAATCCGGTATGCGTCCATCGTACGCTTTTGCATATGTTGGTGCATAACCGTTGATCGTGGCTTCCGATCCCGGCCAAAAGTACGTAGCGGCAATTTTACCCTGTTTCTCTGCAGTAACCCAAATTGGTTCGCCGCCCCACCAGCGGCTTTCTGTGACACGTTCAGGTTTCTTATAGCTAAACGTTTCGTCGAATTCTTTATCGTAAAATGAATTGGAAACGATCCCATGGTTTTCGGCATAAAGGCCTGTGACGATAGTGTAATGATTAGTAAAAGTTTTAGTCGGAAATGATGGAATTAAACCTTTCGCGCGAACTCCGGTTTGAATGAGTTCGTGTAAGTTCGGAGTCGAAGTACGTTCCGGGTAATCCCAGCGAAATCCGTCGAAGGAGATTAAAATTACGGTCGGTTTGAAGCTGTTTTCTTGTGAAAAAGCCTGACCAAATAAAAAACAAATTAATACCAATATTCGGAGCATGGTAGTACCTCTATTTTGGAATAGGGAGCACAACTTAACACTCTATCATAAAATATTCAAGTTAAGAGTTTCCCTTGACTTTATTTATGTATATAGGTATCATGGTACGTAGATAATTAATTGGAGGATTAGTTTATGAGTGATGAACCCAGATTTACAGTTATTGATAAATCATCTGAAATCGAACGAGTGCAAACCGGCGTACGAATTGAAAAAAATATGTTGAAAGTTCTGAAAGCTCTTGCTGAATATCATGATATGACTTTAGGTGATTTGCTAGAAGGGATCGTATTGCATGTTTTTGAGGGCAAATTACCCTTCGGGAAAGATACGATGGCTAAAATCAATGAACTTAAAAAAATTTATCAGATGGAATATGGCGCAGAAATGAGCCATAAACTGCATGAAAAACCTAATTTTTAGACTACTATTAATTGCTCTGACATTTTCTTGCACCAACAAGGATTTTATGAATTCGTTTAATGCTTTGCATGTTTCCCGGACCCATTCAATTGTTTTGAATGCGCCTGTGGATAAAGTTTTTCCATTATTCGATCCGGTCAATGAAAAAAAATGGTCACACGGCTGGGATTTTGACCCGGTTTTTCCTGCAGACGGTTCGGCACAACCTGGCATGGTTTTTACGACCCATCATCACGGTGAATCGGAAACGATCTGGAGGCTGAATAGGATCGATACGGTAAATCACGGAGTAGAATATTTTCGGCTCACAGTCGGTTCGCGTCTTGGGATAATTTCAATTAATTGTAGTACTATGGATTCACATTCGACCAAAGCGACGGTTACTTACGAATTTACCGCGCTGAGTGAAAAAGGCAATGAGTTCATTCTCTCTTTCAGCGAAAGCCATTACCTGGAATGGATGAAAGAATGGGAGGACGCCATTAATCATTATCTTGCCACTGGTCAGATCCTGGTCAATAATGCCAATTAAAATTTTCTGCTTTATTATGTAACATTTTTCCTCTATCTTCGTTCAAGCCGCCAGTTCTTGACCAGTCTTTATATCCAATCTATTTTAATTCTATTTTTTTCAAAATCCTGAGGAGGAGTATCAGATGCGAAAAAGTTTATGGATGTTAATGGGTGTTTTTTTGATGGTCAGCGGTTTTGCTGCGGCTCAAGTAAAAAAAGACACCACCGATTATCTCAATTCTAAAACATTTTCCGGGCTCAAATTACGATTGATCGGGCCGGGGCTTACGTCCGGTCGAATTATTGATCTGGCGGTTCATCCGGAAAATTCAGCTACATATTACGTAGCCGTGGCCTGCGGCGGAGTATGGAAAACCGTGAACGCAGGAATTTCCTTTACTTCTGTTTTTGACAAAGAAGCGTCATTTTCGATCGGCTGCGTGACGATTGATCCGAATAATCCGCATACCGTTTGGGTTGGCAGCGGCGAAAACAACAGTCAACGTAGCGTGTCGTACGGCGACGGCGTTTACAAATCCATAGATGACGGCAAATCGTGGAAAAATGTCGGCCTCAAAAAATCCGAACATATCGGAAAAATTCTCATCGACCCGCGTAATTCGAATACCGTTTATGTTGCTGCGCAAGGTCCGCTGTGGGGATCGGGAGGCGATCGCGGTTTATATAAAACGACCAACGGCGGCGAGTCGTGGGAACAAGTCTTGAAAATCGGCGAAAATACAGGCGTAAGCGACATGGCATTTGATCCGCGTAATCCGGATGTGATTTACGCGACCGCTTACCAGCGCCGCCGTCATGTGTGGACATTGATCAATGGTGGTCCTGAAGGCGCCATCTACAAATCGGTCGATGCCGGTAAAACGTGGACAAAACTCACCGAAGGTTTGCCCTCAGGCGACATTGGACGTATTGGTATTGCTGTGTCGCCGGCAAAACCCGATGTGGTGTATGCCATAATCGAAGCCGCCGAAGGCGGAGGATTTTACCGATCGATGGATCGCGGTGCGACGTGGGAAAAGCGTTTTGATTATAAATCCACCAGCGCTCAATACTATCAGGAGATTTTCTGCGATCCGAAAGATGTGGATCTTATTTACAGCGTCGATACATATCTCAAATATTCCGAAGACGGGGGTAAAACGTGGACCAATCTCGGCAATCAATACCGTCATGTGGACGATCATGCCGTTTGGATCGATCCCAATAACACCGATCATTTATTGATCGGCGGCGACGGCGGTTTATACGAAACGTACGATCGCGGCAAAACGTTCCGCCATTTTTCCAATTTGCCTGTGACGCAGTTTTATCGCGTCACTGCGGATAATTCAGAGCCGTTTTACTACGTCTACGGCGGGACACAGGATAATAATTCATGGGGCGGCCCGTCCCGCACGACAAATACCGGCGGCATCACCAATGATGATTGGTTTTTAATTGTCGGTGGCGACGGATATCAGGCGCAGGTTGATCCGAAAGATCCGAATATTGTATATGGTGAATCTCAATATGGCGGATTATACCGTTTTGACCGCAAAAGCGGTGAAGCGCTTTTTATACAACCTCAGCCGGAAAAAGGCGAAGCTCACCGATGGAACTGGGACACGCCGTTGCTTCTCAGCCCTCATTCGAATACACGGCTTTATTTTGCAGCGAATAAACTTTTCAGAAGCGATAATCGCGGGGATACGTGGAAAGCTGTCAGTCCTGATCTGACGCGACAGATCGATCGCAATCAATTACCGGTCATGGGCAAAGTCTGGAGCGTCGATGCCGTCGCAAAAAATTCGTCAACTTCACTCTATGGCAATATCGTTTCGCTCACAGAGTCACCGAAAAAAGAAAATCTGATTTATGTCGGTACCGACGACGGCTTGATTCAGGTAACGGACGATGCGCAAAATTGGCGTAAGATCGACAAATTTACCGGCGTTCCTGACATGACCTACGTCAGCGATATTTGTGCGTCGCAGCATAATGAAAATGTCGTTTATGCTTCATTTGACAATCATAAAAACGCCGATTTCAAACCGTATCTGCTTAAGAGCGTCGACAAAGGAAAAACGTGGACATCCATCCGAGGTAATTTGCCGGACAATGGAGCCGTTTACACGATTGCGGAAGATTTTGTTAATCCCGATCTGCTCTTCTGCGGAACGGAGTTTGGCGTTTACTTCTCCGTCGATGGCGGGAAAAAATGGGCGCAATTAAAAGGCGACATGCCGACCATCGCCGTGCGCGACTTGCAAATTCAGCAGCGTGAAACCGATCTTGTTGTTGGAACGTTTGGCCGCGGCATTTATATTTTGGATAACTATGCGCCGTTGCGGGAAATAAATGCGGATAAACTTCAAAAAGATGCGGCGCTTTTCAGCATCAAAGACGCTTTGATGTTTATGCCGGATTATTCAAGTGAAAAATCGGATCTGGGTGAATCGTTTTACCGCGCCAAAAATCCGGATTTCGGCGCTACCTTTACTTATTATCTGAAAGAAGATATCAAAACGAAAAAAGATCAACGCAAAGAATCTGAAAAAGAAGCGGAGAAAAATAAAAAATCAGTAGCCTATCCATCGATGGATCAATTGCGCGCTGAAGATGAAGAACAAGCGCCGTACCTGATATTCACCGTTACCGACGAAACCGGCAACGTTATTCGCCGTCTGACGGCTCCGGCCAAAACGGGAGTCAATCGCATTACATGGGATTTACGTTATCCCAATGTCGCACCGGTCAGTGATAAGACGGACGTGAATAAACAATCGGGAACGCCGGTATTCCCGGGCACTTACAAAGTCTCGATGTCGAAAAACGTCGACGGCGTCATTACGGAATTAGCCGGTCCGGTTAGTTTCATTTGTAAGCCGCTGAACAACACGACGCTACCGGCCAAAGACCAGAAAGGTTTATTGGAATTCCAACGTAAAGTCGTGCGTATGCAACAAGCGATTTTTGCGGCGACGGAAGTGGTCAATGATGCCGACCAACGCGTTGGCGCGCTTGAAAAGGCGGCGTTGACATCGGTCGGAATCGATAAATCGATATTGGAAAAGATCCGTAAAATGAAAGCTGGAATTGCTGACATCAAAGTTATTCTTGTGGGTAACAAGACTATTAAAAATAAAAATGAAAATCAGCCGCCTTCCGTTACGGATCGGCTCACGTACATTATTGACGGTTCGTGGATTACGACGTCGGATGTGACTCAGACTCAAAAAGACGCCTATAAAATTGCCGCGGAAGAATTTGCTCCGGCATTGGAGAAATTAAAAGCCATTGTGACCACGGATATTAAAGCCGTTGAAAACGAATTGGAGAAATTCGACGCGCCGTACACACCCGGGCGATTGCCGGACTGGAAAGCAGAATAGGATTTTATTCGAATTAAAATTAAAAACCTCGCTGGAATTGTTCAGCGAGGTTTTTTTTATCGTGATTTTCAAGCATCTGCTATCGTTCGAAGCCTCGAATTATTGAAATGGAGAGAAGAGCTCCCTCTAAATTAGTTCCGCCATGGTTATTGAGTTTTGTAAAATATTTTGAAAACCTAATTCCCCAAAACGATTCTTTAATGATTTTTGTGTAATATCGATATTCAAAACCAATTTGTGGAGCAAAAGCGTTAATCGTAATTGAGTCTGGATCAGTTTCATCATCATCGTCATCGCCGCCTGTAATGATCGAAGTGAATAATCCTCCCCAATCATTTGAAAATTGGTACCATGAGATCCCGCCTACAACTCTTAATTCATGATAGGGACGTCTTATGAGAGATACACTGCCGTCAAGAAAAAATGAGTCGCCAAAAAATTTACGTGCGTATGACTGAGAACCAGAATAATTTTTTGCCAGAATACTGTGTTGCGATCGAGAAATGAAAAATGACATGCCAAGCATTGCTTCCAATTCCTGCATTTTAGTGCCGAAAGCAAACCCCAAAAAAGGGTGCGGGTTGAGTACTGAAGCATGGCCTGTAGGGATGCTTGAACCAAATCGAATTTCTCCACCGAAACGGAAACTACTTTTTAAGTTTTGGTACTGGCCTGTCAGAGGAGAGATAGGCAAACGACCATCATACAATGGAAGAAGAAGGGTATCAAAGTCGCCTGCATAAAAGCGACAGATTCGATAACTAATAGAATCTGGGGAGAGGCGCTTCGAAATAACAGAAGCTTCGCTCTTAGTGCGATCATTGAAGGATGATTCAACGTATCGCCACGGATTCTTATAGATTAACCGGTTTGGCTTTGATTCAGAAGGTTGATGTCTATATTCTGAAAACTTGTGATCCCGGTATTCTAATAAAGTTGCTAAAAATGTACTGTTAATAGAGTCTGATGAGAACGTACCGTCCCTTAAATTCCATAAATTTCTGATTCTTTGCGCTGGTTCGATTGAACCGTAAACGCTTTGCCATTGTTCTAAGTAAAATCCCAAGGAGTCCTGATTGTGCAATAAATACCAGTGGAGCGCATCTCTGGAATATTCAATCAGTTCCTGTACAGATTTATGATAAAGTTGTTTACTTAGTGCTGATGAATCGTCAGCAACATCAACTGATTGAGCAAAAGAGCATCGTATAAGTAAAAAATTTAAGAAGAAAAAAAATTTAATTTGCCGGCGAGTTATTGAAAGCATGCGTTCGTAAAGGTACGGGTAATTATATATTGTTAAGTTGAATATGTTTTAATTGGCTACGACCTTGAATGAGGAAATCGCATAATTCATTTAGAATATCTTACCAACGTTTCCAGCAAGTGCCCAAGCATCGCTTTGGGGTCCGTACACAAACCCGTGTGCGTCGGCGATAGTTGCACAATTGTACTTCGCGGAGCGGTCAGCCAGCGGAAACGTTCGCCGATTGATAGCTGGCCTATCGGTCCGGCATCTTTTCCGCCTGCGCAAATTTGTTCAAATGCGGAAAGATGCACCTGCAGATCGGCCATTGTGAAATCGCCGCAAAACGTCGTGAGCCTTGGTTCATTGATTTCGAAAGCGACTTGAAGAAATTTCTGAGTCGGGCAGTAGAGGATAATACCGATATTCATAAACTCTTCACGATCGACGCGCGGAAGATACCGGATCACGGCATATTCAAACAAGTCTTTGCCGGGCATTGAGCGCCTCCTTAACAAAAATTTCCGATGCAGCGACACGGCTTGTCAGGAATTCTGCGTAAGCCTGCCGCTTTACAGCCGTAGAATCTGAGGAATTTTCCGAAAGCCATTCGTCCGGGATTAAAGCTGTGATGTCTTTGATTTTTTCCGCAGTCAGAAGTTTAACCAATTCTTTATCGACGCTTTCCAACTGCGACGCTTTTGACAATAACACATGATCGCCGACTTTCGGCAGCGGTTTACGAACGTGTTCCGACCAGTCCGCCGCATTGTGATGGAAATAAAGTGAAGCGCCATGATCGATCAACCATAGTTTCTTATGCCACATGAGGAGATTCGGATTACGCGGTGTGCGGTCGATATTCATCACGAAACAATCGAACCAGACAATTTGCGATGCCAGTTTCGGATCGATCACGTCGACCAACGGATCGAACGTAATGGAGCCGGGGAGATAATCGAGCGCGAGATTGAGTCCGGCGCTGTTACGGAGTAAATCCTGAATTTCCGGATCGGGCTCCGTGCGGCTCAAAACGGCATCGAGATCGGCCGTGACGATCTCCGGAACGGGCAATCCCAGAGTCCGCGCGATTTCACCGGCCACCAATTCGGCGATGAGCGCTTTGGCGCCCTGGCCTGCGCCGCGAAACTTTAAAACGTACAAACCGTCGTCATCTGCTTCGACAATCGCCGGCAGCGATCCGCCTTCGCGCAGCGGTGTCGCGTATCGTGTTACATGAATCGTTCGCATGGAGAGGAATTTGTCGCTTATTAGGATTAATTCAAAATGTTTTTTTGAGTGAGGCGGGCGTGTGATCGTTCATCACTTTTCTTGAGCCAGTTTATGGATATCGCGGTTTTCTAAAATCCGTTGAGAGTAACCGGTCGTCGCCGAGCGAACCATTGCCAGCCCTAATTCTTCCAGTGTGCAGACATACTTGGAAAAAAAGAATTTCACGACCGGATAAAATAATCCGATAAACTTCGAAGCGGCGAATGCGTTCCGCAAACCTTTGATGGGCTTGATGTAACCCGGGCGAAAGGCGTAAGCCGCTTTGAAAGGCAATTTCGTGAGATCGTTTTCCGTTTTGCCCTTTACGCGCGCCCACATCGTGCGGCCTTTTTCCGAGCTGTCGGTGCCCGTGCCTGAGACGTAACAAAACGTTATAGTCTTATTCAACCGCGACAATGTCGTCGCCGCGGCCATCGTGAGATCGTAGGTAATGCGCCGGTATTCCCCTTCGCTTTTGCCGATCGACGTCACGCCGAGGCAGAAAAAACAGGCATCATAGCCGCTCAGCTTATCTTCAATCGCCGAATAATCGTAGAAATCGGCGTGGATCAATTCCTGCAATTTCGGATGCGATACGCCGCACGGTTTCCGCCCGATCACGAGAACCGATTCTACGGAAGTATGATTCAATGCGACGTGTAAAACGCCTTCGCCGACCATGCCGGTCGCGCCGAAGAGTATAGCTTTAATGGGCATAGTTATGATGTGATAGAGTTGTGCAAAAGGTTTTCATACGGTCACAAAACTTACGTGTGTATTCGTTCGTGAATTTCATTTTCTGAAGAGTCTTCAAAAAACAGTTCCAGAGCTTCCTGAAGATTGGTACGCGCGCTTTCGACCGAATCGCCTTGACTGGCTATATCAAGTTCAGGACACAATGCAACATACATATCGCCTTCTTTTTCAATGATGGC
>JAIBAF010000029.1 GCA_019695335.1 bacterium | reverse complement strand
CCCAACATGACATAAATCATAGGTTGTAATGTCCTTTTCGCCTACCTTTGAGCGGTTAAGGAGGTGTTTTTATGGGACATTTATTTGCAAGCCGCGCTTTATTATCACGGAAATCGTTTATTCGTGAAATCCTGAAAGTCACTCAAAGCCCTGACATTATTTCGTTTGCCGGTGGCCTGCCGAATCCGAAATTTTTCCCGGTGGATGAAATCAAAAATGCTGCCGTGAAAGTCATGGAAACCGACGGCGCGAATACGTTGCAATATACGATTACCGAGGGATTGCCGTCGTTGCGCGAATGGATCAGCCGCCGATATGCCCGTCGCGGCGTCGATATCAAACCTGATGAAATTCTCATCACCAATGGCGCCCAACAAGCCGTCGCCATTATCGGCAAAACTTTCCTCGAAAAAAATGATCACGTTGTCATGGAAAAACCCGGTTATCTCGGTGCGATCCAGGCATTTGAATTTTACGAAACAATTTTTAACCAGATAAAAATCGACGAAGACGGCGTCGATACGGTTGAACTCAAAAAAATTTTGAATCAACAGGACATTAAACTCGCCTACCTGATTCCCAATTTTCAAAATCCGACCGGCAACGTGTACTCGGAGGCAAAACGCCGCGAAGCGGCTATGCTTTTGAAGGAACGTGAAATTTTATTGATCGAAGACGAAGCGTATTATGAATTGCGTTTCGAAGGAAAGCCGCTTCCGTCGATCCGGGAATATTACGATACCAATCATATTCTGCTCGGTTCATTTTCAAAAATCATTTCCCCGGGCTTACGCGTCGGCTGGTGCTGCGCGAAAAAACCGCTCATGGAAAAACTCGTGGTTGCCAAACAAGCCAACGATTTGCACACGAGTCATTTTTCACAAAAAGTAATCGCACAGTATCTTGCCGATAACGATATCGATCAGCAAATTCGGAGAATTACGGAACAATACAGCCGTCAATGCCGGTGCATGCTGGAAATGATTCCGCGCTATTTCCCGTCTGAGGTTCAATACACCAAACCCACCGGCGGCATGTTCGTCTGGGCAACTTTGCCGGAAGGCTGGTCAAGCGAAGAATTGTTCGATCTCGCAATCGCCAAAGACGTGGCATTTGTTCCGGGCAATGCATTCTGTAGCGACAGTTCGCTCGGCAGTTCCATGCGGCTGAATTTCACAAACTCGGATGAAAGCAAAATCGAAGAAGGCATCAAAAGACTCGGCAATGCGATTAAAGAATTATTTGCAAAAAAGAAAAAAACATCGGTAGCACACTAAAACTGTTTTCGAAAAATTATTTACACACCTCAAAGCTCCATCCTTCCAATCTGGCGTTAAAGTCTGCTATTTTCGTTTTACATTACCTCAAAAAATTAACACTCATCATTCCGTTTTGTTTAAAAATTGCAGAAAAACTGTATAAAGTGACAGTACCTACGCCTTAAACGGCTTGATTTTATAGTTAATTTTACTGATTCTATATTCAACACCATATTTGGCCATTCTATTGATAATGCTGCAATGCATGACTCAATCAGTTTCATCTTTCAATTGAAATCCGAAGCATGAGAAAATCAATCACAAGTTGTTGGATTGGGATGCATGTTATCTGCGGATCGTTTTTACTGCATCCACAAAAAACCGACATTAAATTCTCTCATGTCACCATGGAGCAAGGACTGTCACAAGGTTCTGTGCTATCTATAGCGCAGGATGCTCAAGGGTTTATTTGGCTGGCAACCCAGGACGGATTGAATCGATATGACGGTTATAATTTCAAGATATTTAAATTCGATTTAAATAAATCCCAATCGATTTCAGACAGTTATGTGAAAGCGGTTTATGTGGATCAGGCGGGAGTTCTTTGGTGTGGTGGATTCAACGGGCTTAATCGTTTTGATCAATTACATGAAACGTTCTCTCGATACGAACATAATAAAGAAAACGATTCAAGTTTGAGCAGTGATCGCATTTTGACCATTTATGAATCGTCTCCCGATGCGTTTTGGGTGGGAACGGATAACGGATTAAATCAATTCGATCGCAAAAATGGAAAAGTTTCGAGAAAATTCCTGAGCGGTAAATATATATCGGCCATCATTCGTGAAAGTCCGGACCGATTGTGGATCGGGACGCGCTCGGGACTCGTGTTGCTCAATATAAAAACCGGTGACATATTTACGTATGACCGGTCTAACGGTTTGACTGACGACTACGTCACGGCTCTGTATCTTGATGCGGATGACAATCTGTGGATTGGAACCAATGCAGGCGGATTGAGTGTTTTTGACAAAACAAAACAACGTTTTATTCATTACAATAACGATCCTTATAATCCAAAAAGTCTGAGTCATAACTCAATCACTTGTATTGCAAAAGACAATGAAGGGCAATTGTGGATCGGCACCGATGGCGGCGGACTCAACCGATGGAATCCTTTAACAGAAAACTTTATTCACACTATAAACGATCGTGGCAATCCTTTCGGAATAAATAGTAACCGTATTACGTCATTGTATTCTGATAAATCCGGCGTATTATGGGTTGGCACTTATAACGGCGGTATCAATAAAATAGAAATCGACAAGGGATTTAAAACTTACAACTCTTTCAATTATCATTCATTTGCATGTGAAGTGGTCTGGTCGATTTATAAAGATCAGAAAGGATATTTATGGATCGGCACCGACGAAGGCTTATTCCGGCTCGATCGTCATTCTCAATCCGCAGAACATTTTAAGCATAGCAGCCTAGAATCAAGCAGTATCGTTTCCAATCGTATATTTGTTGCCAAAGAAGATCGGCATGGGAAGATTTGGATTGGTACCGATAATGGCCTCGATCTTATGGATGTATCATCCAAAAAATTTCGACATTATCCATCGCATAATCCCGCCAATATCAGCAGTCGCAATATCCGATCAATCCTGATCGATTCAAAAGACAATCTCTGGCTTTCGACATTTGATGGCATTGCTATTTTAGACAGCAACAGAACTACGTATCAAGTCTATCGCAATAATCCGAATGATCCCAAAACACTCGCCAGCGATGAAGTACGTCAAATTTATGAAGACCGTTCCGGAACATATTGGATAGCAACTAATAACGGGCTCGATCGCCTGAACCACGGTAGCAATGAATTCATTCATTATCGTCACGATGCCCAAAATTTAACGTCCATTAGTCACAACCGGATTCGTAATATTTTTGAAGATCAGGCAGGAATTCTCTGGATTGGGACCGCCAATGGGTTGAATAAATTTGACCGTCAGACAGAAAAATTCAAACGCTTCTTCATTGAAGACGGATTGCCCAATGAAATCATCCTTGGAATTGTCGACGATTCACAGGGAAACCTCTGGCTCAGCACCAATAACGGGTTAGTCCAATTTAATCGTGAACATGAAACGTTCAGAAATTACGACAAAAGCGACGGTCTTCAGAGTAACGAATTTACGACAATGGCTTATTTTAAAGGCCATGACGGCGAAATATTTTTCGGAGGCCTGAACGGTTTTATGTCATTTTTTCCGGACAGTCTGAAAGACAATCATTATGTTCCTCCCATTGTCTTAACGGCGTTCAAAAAATTCAACCGTGAGTATGATCTCGCGATCGCGACTTCAATGATCGATGAAATCCATCTGAATTATGACGATTATGTGTTCTCGTTTGAATTTGCTTCTTTAAATTATAACAGAACTCATAAAAATCAGTATGCCTATAAAATGGAAAACTTCGATTCGGATTGGAATTATATCGGAGGGAAACACGATGTAACCTATACCAATCTTGATCCGGGTGAATATATTTTCCATGTGAAAGGCTCTAACAACGAAGGAATATGGAATGAACGTGGTAAATCGATTCTCATCCATATCGCTCCCCCGTTTTGGAAGACGTGGTGGTTTATGGGATTGGCAATTATCGTGAGCGTCGGCGGCATCTTTGGAGCCATTAGTTATCGTATTCACAGATTACTGGAAGTAGAGCGCCTGCGCATTAAAATTGCAGCCGACCTGCACGACAGCGTCGGAACCGGATTGACTGAACTTTCTATTCTAAGTGAAGTTGGTGCGTTGCAGCATTATGCCCGGCCGGAAGCAGCCCGCGAATGGTTCAATAAGATTGGCGATACGGCGCGCCAGTTAGGCCAAAATATCAGCGACATTGTTTGGCTGGTCAATCCTCGTTACGACTCGCTGAGCGATGTACTTTTACAATTGAAAAAATCATACGATGAGATCTTTTTCCACAAAGATATAGTTTTGAAATGCCCGTCCGTCAGTGAATGGAGCCATTTTTCTCTTTCACTGGAACAACGAAGACATTTATACTTTGTATTAAAGGAAGCCATTAATAACGGTCTGAAACACAGCCAGTGCCGAACAATGAATCTGTCAGTTGAAGGCTCTCACCGGAAGCTTCAGATTCGATATGAAGACGATGGTATTGGTTTTGATCCCAACCAGAAATCCGACGGCGAAGGTATTCCGAATATTGTTCAACGAGTTCGCCTGATGAACGGTCAAGTCACTATCGACTCGACCGCAGGAAAAGGTACCCGCATTACTCTACTTCTGCCTAATGCATAACTTAAAATGAGGTCAGTATGATCAAAGTCAGTATCGTAGAAGATAACGTCAACATCCGTAAGGGATTGGCCGTACTCGTCGACGGAACGGAAGGTTATGAATGCGTTGAAACTTTTTCGGATTGCGAGACTATGCTGCGCAAAATAATGTCTTTAAAGCCCCATATTATCCTGATGGATATCGGGCTCAAAGGCATGAATGGTATTGATGGCGTCAAAGCCGTAAAAAAAATCCTGCCGGATGTCAATGTCATTATGCTGAGTGTATTTGAAGACGATGATTTGATTTTCAATGCGCTCTGTGCAGGAGCATGCGGTTATCTTACTAAACGCACTCCACCGGCTCGAATTTTGGAGGCTATTAAAGAAGCTCATGAAGGCGGTTCACCAATGAATGCACATATCGCGCGTAAAGTCGTCAACCTGTTCAAAAATAAAGAAGTGCATAAAGAAAATCCCGCTGAATCGGTCCAGCTATCTCTAAAGGAAAGACGCATTCTAAATCTTTTAGCCGACGGCAGCAGTTATGATGAAATCGCCGAAGCGTTATTCATCAGCATCAGCACCGTGCGTTACCATATCGGTAATATTTATAAAAAACTTTATGTAGTCAATCAAACCGAAGCCGTTGCAAAAGCTCTTCGCAAAGGAATTATCTGATTTTAAATCTGCCGTCTTTCCAATGGGTTGTAGTTTTTTAAGACTTATTGCCCCTAATAATTCTGTCGTCTTTAAATCGTGGCCTATCGAGCGTTTCATGAATTGTTGAACTCCGGCGTATAGCCGACGGCTCAAATTGCGTAAAATGTTTTCAGCATTACAGTAGTGAATAATCACCAACATTAAATCCAGGTTATAGCGGCGTATTAATGATTACTGGACATTGTGTCTATTGTTAGTCCTGCCTTCATCACTTATTTTGTTTTGTTTAAAATTTAGCCGATTCATTTTTTTTAAAGAAAACCCGAGGCTGTAGTTGGAACAACTGTCCTCAATCAATAAGGAGAGATGACGAATGGAAACACAACTCGAACAAATTCGTGAACAACAACGAGAATCATGGAATACTTTTTCACCGGGCTGGAAAAAATGGGATGACTTGTTCATGAATTTCTTAGAACCAAAAGGAACGGAAATCATTCGCCTGCTCAATCCCAAAGGCACGGATGTCATTTTGGATGTTGCATCAGGTACAGGCGAACCCGGACTTACGATAGCGACTAAATTGAATGGCGGGAAAGTGATTATCACCGATCTTTCGGAAAAAATGTTGGATATTGCTGCGGAAAATGCCGAACGTAGAAATATAAAAAACATCGAAACCCGCGTATGCGATGTAACGGAACTGCCTTTTCCGGACAATACGTTTGATTCTATCGCATGCCGTTTTGGCTTTATGTTCTTTCCTGATATGCTTTTAGCGGCAAAAGAAATGGTACGGGTACTGAAGCCGGGTGGTAGAATTGCTACGTCCGTATGGGGCGTTCCTGAAAAAAATTTCTGGATTACGGCCATAATGGGAACGATTAACAGGCATATGGAAATTGTTCCTCCTCCTCCGGAAGCACCCGGGATGTTTCGTTGTGCTAAAGAAGGATTGATGGCCGATTTGTTTTCCAAAGCCGGGTTGAAAAATATCTCCGTAAAAGAAATTACAGGAAAATTAAATTGCCAAACTGCCGATGTTTATTGGAATGTGATGACGGAATTAGCGGCTCCTGTTGTCGCCGCGCTCAGTAAGGCCGACGATGCCATGAAACATACAATCAAAAACGATGTGTTCCAAGCAATCAACCAGCGTTATCCGACGGGCAATGTTGTCATTGAATCAGGAGCCCTTGTCATTTATGGTGAAAAATAAAACGCAGGCATTCAAATAACAAAAAAATCGCGTGTTTCAAGCGTGATCCCATTCTATTGAATACACTAAATCACACTTGCATCCATTTTAAAAATGATTACACACTCATCTCCCCTTCCAATGACTTCCATTAACATGCCGGTTGAAATCAGAGAAATTACTTCAGAGGAATCGGCTCATTACAAACAATTCTTTATAGCCGGTCTCATTCATGATGAAGAGGCATTTCGAATTTCTCCGGAAGATGAAATCAACGCCCCATTTCCTACTTCGGACAAAGCTGACAGTTTTACACTGGGGGCTTACGAAAATAAAATATTGATCGGCGTTGTCAGTTTTCAACGGGATGGCCATAATAGAGAAAAACTGCGCCACAAAGGCCTGATATTCAGAATGTATGTCGCTCCCTACGCCCGCAGAAAAGGTATTGGAAATTTGCTTATGCAAGAATTACTTAAACGAATCCGGCAAATTAAAGGCATCGAAATAGTCTGGTTGACCGTCCTCAGTCATAACGATGCTGCAAAATCTCTATATAAAAAGTATGGTTTCAGAATTTTCTCAGTCGAATTGAATGCAATCAAATGGAAGAGAAAATATTTTAACGAATCAAGCATGGCTTTAGAGCTTCCACATTTTTATTGAGATGAAATTCTACTAAAACTATCTCCTTATCCAGCTTTATTCATCGTAGTCTCAATTACTGTATATCATGCCTATTGCCCGGCCATACCATATCGATTACTTTCCCCTTCAAAAGACCCGGCTCATTTTACGGTAGTAAATTCAATTTTCACTTTTATTCCATCACTAATAATCATTGAGGAGAAGAAATGAAAAAACATTCAGCAGCGATAATGATCATAACGCTGTTTTTCACTTTGTCTTTTATGGCGCAAAACTTATCGGCACAAGTATCACTCGATAAAAGCTTAAAAAAAGCTAAAAAATCTAAAGATGAAAAAGAGAAAAAAGTCAAAGATGTAAAAACTGAAAATGATAAAAAAACCACCGAGGTCAAAACGAATGACAATATAAGTTCGGCTGCTCAGACCAATAAATTTGAATGGGGTGATGAAGTCGAAATTTTAATGGACGGGAAAGACGGCAGCGATGACAGTCACTGGGTAAAAGGACAAATCGATGAAGTCAAAGGCGATCAATATAAAGTTCTATGGGAAAATGAATCCGGCGATCGTATGGAAACATGGGCTCCCGGCAATCATCTGAAAAAAGCGGCACCGAAAGAAGTGTATCGTTTGCGGGAAGAACTCAAGGAAGTAAAAGAAAAAATCGCTTTAGGGTCGCTGGATGATTACAGTTTTAGCGTTTACTTCGACCGGGCCAAAGAGCGGATCGACAGGATCAAAGAAGACTTTCCGGATTACACCGATATATCAAAACAACAGGCAGCCTGGAGCGGCGCACGAAAAGATTTTGAACAAATGAAGAAAGATCTGGCGAGCGGAAGCAAGAAAAAACAAAAAGTCTACGACGACAAAGACAATGAAGATGATTGGACAAAATGGGACTATCCTTATAATGACTTTATGCGTGACATTCATGCTTTTAAAGCTGAGGTCGGCCAGTATGCCGGTAAACCATTGTATGATTTTAGCGGCTCAATGGACGAAAAGAATGGCCGTGCCGACATTTGGATGAAACGTATCTATGATAAAAAAGAACATGACGAGTGGACGAGCAGATGGTTCGGCGGCGACTCAGATCACCCTATGACTAAAAAGACTTTGGCGGCTTTAGAAGCCTTGAAACAATCCATCGATAAAATCGGCGGTCCTGAAAAACTTATAATCTTGGATCAATATTTAAAAGAAAAGCTGGATTTAATCAGCGGCGTCCAGAAAACTATTGAACAATGGGACGGGGAACTGCCGCTTTATCGTCAATTCTCACAAGAAGAAACGTGCGTCAAGGCCGCCGTCTCAGCATCTGAACGTACGGATTGGGTTGAACAAAATTTTTATCGATGGAAATTCTATCAGGAAAAAGTCAACACAATGCTGGATGAATTAGCTCAATCCATAAACAAAAAAGGAGGCATGGATAAGGTGATTAATCCGATCAATGATGTGGCCTTATTATCACATATCGATGATATCGCAGAAGCGGTAAAAATCGTCAAGGAATACGATCCAGCCAAACATATTTGGATCGCCCGCAATGAAGTTATTGAACGCGCTGTCTCAAAAAAAGTACGCGACGAATTTGTCGGCAAATGGGGTTACGAAGAAGCCGGGAAAAAACAACTCACTCATTACTTGAACGTTCTCGAAACCACTTGTAAAACAAAAATACCCTTGAACAAACCGAGCAATGATTATTTTGCATTTCGCAATGCAGCCGATGAAAATATGATCAAAGCCAAACTCGGTGATTTGGCTAAACTCAAAATTCACAAAATTGGTTTGGCCAATCAAGAGTGGTTGATCGAAAAAAACGAATTAGGTATTCCCATTAATCGTTTTAAACGCGGATATGTTTGGGTAACCGATACGACCAATGATTATCCTTATTGTCACCTGTATCAGGTCAGCCTTATTCAGGACTACGCCGGAGGCGGCACGTACGGCGCAACGTACACATCATTTGCCAATGACTGGATTGTAGGATGCCCATGATCGCGGAAGAAAGTTCTTATGTGTATGCAAACCTGGTTCTGTTTGCATGATCAACAAGAAAATCCCAAAGCAATTAGCTTTGGGATTTTTATTTTGCCCACCCAATCGAGTAGTCCATACATCTTTTTGACAGGTTTTAAATCAAAAAACCACGAATACGGGTGGTTTTTTCATGATGAAGCATTTTTATTTTAGTGCTTGAAAACAATGGGTAGTTGTGCCCTCTTCCCTACCTTCCCCAGTTTATTCACTTATTGATTTAACCATAAAGGAGCATGTGCTTCATGAAGAAACTTGTAATGCTTTTGACCATTATCTTAACCGTATCTTTACGGGCTGGAACATTTTCCGTTGATAATACGCAGGATGATGAGAATATCCCCAACACATTGCGGTGGGCGATCAAACAGTGTAATCTCAATGTCGGACCAGACACGATCATATTTGCTATCTCAGACACATTTCCGCTTTTTTCATCGCTTGAACTGACAGACAACGGAACAGTCATTATAGGCACAGTTTCAGGCGCCCTTAAACCGGAAGTTTCAATCGTGAATGACTTTGCTGTGGCACAGGGTATTGTGGTTCGCGGTTCAAATTGTGTACTCGCATACTTGAATATCCGAGGTTTCAGCTCCACTGGTGTTTTTATCGAAGGATCGAGAAAAGACAAAATTATCGGCTGCTACATCGGCACCAGTCTTGATGGTCTCAGTGCGAATTCAATTACTGCAAATGGCATGGGTATTTTTATCTACGGCGGTGGAGCTGGTAATATCGTCATCGGAGACCCTTTCAACGCCAATGGCCGTAATATTATTTCTGGAAACTTGTCTTCAGGCATTGTGATAAATAATAATGTCGATAGTTGTCTCATCGTTGGTAATTATATCGGTCTTAATGCAACCGGAACACTAGCCCTGCCTAATGGCGGCGGTGGAATCGAGTTGCTGGCTGGTACAAACAATAACGTCATCGGATGGACAACACCGGCAGGGCGTAATGTCATTTCCGGTAACAGCGGCACGGCTATTAATAATAGCGGTACTAACCTTTCCGTCCTCAATAATATCATTGGCCTGAATGCGAACGGAACGGCTATGGTACCAAACATTGGTGGCCATGGTGTGTACTCCGGCGGGAAAAATACCATCATCGGATTACCAGGCGCAGGTAATATTATTGCCGGAAACAATGCAAGCGGTATTTATCTCGACGCCTCTGATTCGGCTATTGTTCAGGGAAACTTTATCGGCACGGATATAACCGGATCCATCAATTTCGGTAACTCAAATTCCGGAGTGAGAATGCTGTTAAGCAAGTTCTGCCTGATTGGAGGAACCACTCCGGGAAGCCGAAATGTCATATCCGGTAACCACGATGGGATCGTTATTCAAAGCGGAACGCATAACAAAATTTCCGGCAACTATATTGGCTTAAAAGCCGACGGGTTAGCGTCGCTTGGCAATTCGTTTTATGGCATTTTATTGTCAAGTAACGGAATAGACAGCGTCTGTTTTAACACCATTGGCGACACGGTACCGGAAGGAAGAAACGTCATTTCCGGTAATGCCGTAAATGGCATTTCATTATATAACAGGAGCGTTACACATAACGCTATCCTTGGCAATTATATAGGAACGGATGCTAACGGCACCGCTGCTATCCCCAACAATCAACCGGGCATCATTTTGCAAAGAGGGCCCAAACATAATAAAATCGGAAATGGTCTTGCATCCGGTCGTAATATTATTTCCGGTAACACGGTCGTACATGGAATATGGATAGTCCAATCGGATTCGAATATGGTTTCAGGAAATTTTATCGGAACCAATCCAACCGGTACTACGGCGTTACGTAATAACATCGGCATAGTGATCGATTCATCCAAAGCAATTGCCGTATCAAAAAATCTGATTTCCGGAAATACGCAGGAAGGATTGCTTCTCGAAAACGGCGCCCTGGTACGCGTTGAAGACAACATTATCGGCGCGGACGCTACCGGCAACTTACCCATTCCTAACGGTTCAGGAGTACGTTCCGGTATATTCATCAGCAAACGATCCCGTATCGATAGTGCAATCTCCAACCGGATAGCATTTAATGACGGTTACGGCATTCTTGTCGACGGCCCGGCGACCGATAGTTCGATATTTTATCAGAACGCCATTTTCAAGAATTCTTTGGGCGGCACAGTCTTCCAAAACGGAGCGCAAAAAAATATCGCTCCTCCGAGAATTACCAATGTGACCGTCGATGGCACGGTATCAGGCTACTCCGCTCCCAATGCATTCGTGCAAATCTATGCCGATTCGGTACCTTCGAATCAGGGGCGTTTTTTACTGGGTACGACCGTTGCCGATGACGCTGGAAATTGGACCAAACAGGTCAATTTTTCAGCAGGAAACGTTCTCACGGCACTACAGGATAGCGCCCAAAACACTTCAGCTTTTTCGACACCCGTTGGATTTATATCTCTAACCGGCTCACTTTCAATTTTACCGTCGTCCACAATCGATTTTGGTAACGTTGAAATTGGTAGTAGCACTTCGCAAACAGTTCGTTTAGCCAGCCAAAGCGATAATATCCGCTTAAATTCAACGGCTTCTGCACTGAGTGATCCGTTTCAAATGCAACCATTGCTGATTCTGCCGGATACACTCAAACTTGGTGTTGACACTATTTCTCTGACATTCGATTTCGAACCAAATATAACCGGTCAATTTAAAGACACCCTGGTTTTACTTACCTCGAGTGGCGAATTCTCCATCATTCTCCAAGGACAAGGCATAGAGGTAGATCACCAGGTACCGACTCTGTCCATCAAGCTTCTGCGCAGCACGGTCGCTCAGGACTACGTCGACATCATTACTAGTTCCGACGAAGATTTATCAGAATTAACGGGTAGGCTCGCACTCGACAATACTATTGATGTAATTCCTTCACACATCGGTACGAGTAATCAACTCTTCTCGACTACTTATCGGTTGGCTGAAGGTATTCTGACTATCACCATGATTGGGAAAGACTTAGCCGGTAATTCTGCCACTCAGACACGAACCTATACTGTCAGTGCTTTCAGTAAAAATTATTTTTCTATGAAATACTCTACCATAGAGCTCAGCGCTACCCATTCAATTCCTCAAACTGGTTTTGTCATGCTTGCAGCCGTTCCGGCAAACAAAGGATTATCTAAAACCAATGCGACCTCTGAGTGGACTCAAATTGGCAACAAATTCCAGTTCTTTACAACTGCTGATTTCAGTGAAGGTCAATTTATGAATCTTCGCAGCTATTATGACCAAAATGAGGTTGCTAAATTAAAAGCCAATTACACCGATTTCGATGAACGTAAAATAGGTCTCTACCATTATTCTGAAGAAAACAGTTCGTGGATGTACCTGGGCGGCGAAGGCTATCAAATGCAAGTAAACGCCAAGATTACCAAAGTCGGGGAAATAGCAGCTTTCTACAATCCCGATCACGTTGTTTTACCAAAATCCCTCGAATTATCACAGAATTATCCTAATCCATTCAATCCGACAACTGCGATTCGTTTTGGATTGCCGGAAGAAGGCCGCGTAGTCTTGACGGTCTATAATATTTTGGGACAAAAAATCAAAGAGCTGGTTAATGAGGCTCGGTCGGCAGGATATCACCAGGTTGACTGGAACGGCAAGAATGAGTCGGGAGTACAGGTTGCCAGCGGCGTATACATTTATCGCCTTGAAACGATCAGCGGCGTCAAAATGAAAAAAATGTTGCTGATCAAATGATCTGACTTACTGATTTGACAATTTCGAAAATTATAAACGGAGATAATGTAATGAAACACTTATTGAAATATCTGTTAACAGCCGCAGTGGTAGTTTTCTTTCTTTCATGTGAAGACGATCAGCCGCTGGATGAAGCATGGAATTTATTTGAAAATGAGCACTATTCTGAAGCCTATGATGCATTCACCAATTTGGTGACCGACGAGGGTTCGGCAGCCATTGAAGGCCAGGGATGGAGCGCTTTCATGATGGATTCGATTGAACTGGCTGACTCACATTTCGAGTCAATCGAAGGAGATTCCCTCACCGATTCGTATGCAGGATGGGCTTTTGTCGGATGGACTAAGAATAACTATGCAGCTTCCGTAGACAGAGCCCAATTCGTTTTACAGAAAAAACCGACTTATGTCTTTTTGCATGACAAGAGAATAACCGATAAAGACATTAAAGTTCATCAAGCATACAGTCAATTCCATCTTGGCAATTATGCTGTCTGCAATGAATTGATTACACAGTTTGACGCATCATGGGTTTCCACCAACGATCCCAACGCCCTTTTGACTAAACTGGAACAACTTTATAATGATTTCAAATAATTTCGTTATTCACGGTCACCTTTCTACCTGCGCAATAAGACAGAAAAATGGGTCTTTTTTTGAGTGTGCAGCCTCTAAAACCACTAATTCGGGCAGTATTCGTACACAAATAATACGCTTAACTTATTATAAATAACTTACTTTAAAAGGAGAACTTTGTGAATAAAAATAAGCATTTTAAGATAAGCTTGTTGCTAATAATTTTTAGCTGTCTCAATTCGTGCGGAACAGATGACAAAAACGTACTTGAGAATACGAAATGGAAATTTTCAGGAAACGATTCGCAAGAATATCTTCATTTTACTTCCAACACAATTAGAGATTACTTTAAAGAAGATGACTCTGAGTGCTATTCTTACTCAGAAATAAACTATACCATTGATGCAAATAAATTTCACGTCACTTTTGGAAATGAAGAGACTCGGGATTTTGAATTTATACAGTCAAATGCAAATTTGACAATCATCGATATTGAAGATAAAGACACAGTGACGTTTCATTCAGACAATTTTAATGCGAATAATTTTATGATATGTCTTGGTGATGCTGCAGAAGGGCAAAAGGAATCAACGTTTCATACCAACGTGGAATAGATGCAGTTATTCTCTTACTTTTGTCTTTCCAGCATTTCACTGAAAAATGTCCCATAAGCTAAAACGCTTTTGGGACATTTTTGTTTAATGGAGAAGATTTTTCAAATTCTTTTTCTTATCTCATCTATACTATCGCCGCCAAATTTCTCCAAAAATGGATTGATCAAAGCGAGAGCCGTCATGGCTTCCGCGACAATACTGCATGCTGGCACGGCGCAGGAATCCGTACGCTCCTTGTGGGCGCTTACCGGTTCTTTTGTCATTAAATCGACCGATTGAAGTGGGCGTGCCAACGTAGGAATAGGCTTCATGGAAGCCCTGATGACTAATCTTTCTCCGGTCGTGACGCCGCCTTCCAATCCTCCCGCATGATTCGTTTTACGGTAATATCCTTTTTGTGCATTGTAGAAAATCTCATCATGAACTTCCGAGCCGCGTTGCTGCGCATTAGCAAATGCATCGCCGATCTCAACGCCTTTGACAGCCTGAATCGAACACATATATTGAGCAATAATTGCATCCAGTTTACGATCCCAGTGAACGTAGCTTCCAAGTCCCGCCGGAAGGCCATCGACAAACACTTCAAAAATCCCTCCGACTGAATCACCGTTTTTTTGAGCCGCTTGAATTTCAGTTTTCATACGCTCGCTCGCGTTATTTTCCACAGCGCGAACTTCTGAAGCGTCCGCTTTTTCTGAAATTTCTTCGGCGGAAATGGACGGTAATGTTGTTCGAATGTTGTCATCAAGTTTTGCTTTTCCGATTTGAAGAACGTGCGAACCGATACGGATACCAAATGTTTCTAAAAATTTCCGGGCAACGCTTCCCAAAGCTACTCGCATGGCGGTTTCGCGCGCACTGGAGCGTTCAATCACCGGACGGATATCGTCAAAGCCGTATTTGATCGCACCGGCCAGATCAGCATGTCCCGGCCGCGGCAAAGTAATTTTTTTAATCGGTGCGTCAATTTCTTCAACCGTCATAATGTCTTTCCAGTTTTCCCAGTCTTTGTTCCACACCAAAAGCCCGATCGGCGCCCCGATGGTTTTTCCTAAGCGAACGCCGCTCATGATTTCAACTTTATCCGATTCGATTTTCATCCGGCCGCCGCGGCCGTAACCTTGCTGACGGCGAAATAATTGCCGGTCGATATATTCAGAAGTGATATCCAGCCCCGCCGGAATGCCTTCGATGATCCCCAAAAGCCCTCGCCCGTGCGATTCTCCGGCTGTTAAGAAACGAACCATGTTGTTTATTTTTTCTTTAAAATTGTTAAATCAAATATAGACATTGCGTCTTTGAATAGCAACAAAACGGAATCGGTCTGCATTAAAGAATGCAGGCGAAATTTGAATGAAAATTGGATAAAATAAAAAACGCAGATTCAAACTGAACCTGCGTTTTTTATTGCGTCCCCACGGGGATTCGAACCCCGGTTACCGCCGTGAAAGGGCGATGTCCTAGGCCTCTAGACGATGGGGACATGCTTAAAAAGCGTGGCAATTATACAAAACAAAACCGCGCTTTGCAAGAACATTTTTTGCGGAAATTAAAAAAACCTTCCAAAGTTTTCCGTACGAAGTACGTTCTTCCGAAGGTTTGTTTCGGGTGACTGAGGGGTCTCGAACCCCCGGCCTTCAGGGCCACAACCTGACGCTCTAACCAACTGAGCTACAGCCACCATTAAGGGGACGTAATGTAGAAAACGGGTTTTTTATTTGCAAGGTTTTTTTATATTCTGTAAAAATAAAAACTATTTTTTGAATGATTTATGAATGAATTTGCAGGTTGGCTTTATACTGCTTGTTCCGCGTTATGCCATCAACTTCCCGATCGCTCGTTTTTTCTTTCAAATGCATTCCTCCCGGTTTGCGCCCGATGCACAGGGCTTTATTCAGGCACATTCATTGGAATTTTATGGATCATACTCAAAAACGGAATCCGCGGACGTTATTTATTTAATCGGACGTTTGTTGTCTTTCTTTTTTTGTCCGGATTATATATTCTGATCGATTGGGGGCTGGATAGTTCGTCAAACATTGTACGATTTGTAAACGGATTCGTTGGGGGCTGGGCGGCAGCATTAAGCGGTTTTTCGGTTTTAACGTTTTTTCTTTGGAAGCCGGAAGAACAAAGCATAAGAAAATTCGATCATTGGTCCGTCTTCAGCGGTATTATTATCTTGTCAATCAATGTCGTTTTCATTATCTTGCCGACGCTTGAAAACATAGCGTTTTTTACGCTATGGACGTTGATTCTGTTCGGTGTTGTGACGTTATTTACGGTGACCAATTCAGTTATGTTGGTGTTGATTTTCGATAACGTACGGCATCGCGTGTATCATATAAAACATTTTATACAAATTTTGACAGCCGGATTTATGATGTTTATTGTCGAATTCGTTGTCGTCTTTAATTTCTAGAAAGGAAGTCAATGGTTACGCAGGAAAGTCTTTTGCAGGCGCTCAAACAAATTCAAGACCCCGATTTACATAAAGATATCGTCACGCTCGGCTTTGTACAAGACATTGTTATCAAAAACGGAGATGTCGCTTTCAAAGTCGTGCTGACTACTCCGGCTTGTCCCGTCAAAGATTTACTCAAAAAACAATGCGAAGAAATTGTATCCAAATTACCCGGCGTCAAAACGGTTCACGTGGAAATGACGGCTAAAATGATGACGCACAAAACGGAAAAAGGAGATATTCTTCCTGACGTGAAAAACGTCATTGCTGTAGCCAGCGGTAAAGGCGGCGTGGGAAAATCAACGGTAGCCACCAATCTGGCCATTGCGCTCGGACAATTAGGAGCCAAAGTCGGATTGCTCGATTCCGATATTTACGGACCCAGCATACCATTGATGATGGGCGTGAGCGGGAAACCCGTCATGGGCGACGACCGGAAATTACAGCCGGTCGAAAACTACGGCATTAAAATGATGTCCATCGGGTTTTTGATGTCGGATGAACAGGCGCTTGTGTGGCGTGGACCGATGGTGGCGCAGGCATTGACACAACTGATGCGCGATGTAAATTGGGGCGATCTCGATTATTTGATCGTCGATATGCCGCCGGGAACAGGCGATGCGCAGCTCACTCTTTCACAGATCGTAAACGTAACCGGCGCGGTCATTGTCACCACACCACAGGACGTTGCCTTGATCGATGCGCGGCGCGGAGTTGGGATGTTTCAGAAAGTCAACGTTCCGATCCTCGGTATCGTCGAGAATATGAGCTATTATGTATGCCCTAATTGCAACCATAGAGCGGATATATTTTCACACGGCGGCGCACAAAAGGCATCCGAAAAATACGAAGTTCCGTTTTTAGGTGAAATTCCGCTCGATATCGACACCCGTATTGCCGGCGATTCCGGCAAACCGATCGTCATTGCGAAACCTGAATCAGCCAATGCCAAGGCATTGATGGACGTCGCAAAAAAACTGGCGTCGATGATCAGCGTTTTACATCACGGGACGGCCGAGGATAAAGCCAAATTGATGGGTCAGAAAATGTTTTTCGCCAATACGAAACTGAATATTTTATAGCGGTTTTAAGCCCTAATTAAAATATTGACTCAAAACGATATTTGGTATATATTGCCGACCCGATTTCCAAATCGCCGGAGGATTAGGCTAATTGGTAAGTCAGCAGTCTTGAAAACTGCCGTCCGAAAGGACTTGGGGGTTCGAGTCCCTCATCCTCCGCAGTTTTCAGGTATTAGCCCTGTGTTCTTAAATATAGTGAATTTCGTAACGGAGAGGTGGTTCCGATAAAATCGGAACTTAAGGCAGTCCCGATAGGCCGGGACTAAACCGCCGTCGGTTTTAATTAGAAAATGTTCTTTTAAATATATCAAAGTTTTTGGAGAGGTGGCCGAGTGGCTTAAGGCAGCGGTTTGCTAAACCGCCGTACGGTTGTAAAGCTGTACCGGGAGTTCGAATCTCCCCTTCTCCGCAAAAAAGCTCAGAGACATCCCTGAGCTTTTTTTATTTAAAAAAATTATGAAGCATTTTGTATATGTTTTATGGAGTGATAAGCTTAATAAGCGATATATCGGCATGACCGATAATATAGATCGCCGTGTATCGCAACATAACTCAGGTGGCAACCAATCAACTAAAAACGGAAGACCTTGGATTATAATTTTTACAGAATCATTTGAAGCAAAAACCGAAGCGGCCTCGCGTGAGAAATATTTAAAGTTAGGCATTGGCCGTGAATGGTTGGATAAAAATTATCCGCATTTTTCAAGAAGGCGCAGAGCTTAAGGCATGCGCCGCAGGCGCACGACGGTTGTAAAGCTGTACCGGGAGTTCGAATCTCCCCTTCTCCGCAAAAAAGCTCAGAGACATCCCTGAGCTTTTTTATTTCTACCTGACTATGAAGCTAAAACGGATGTTCGAATGACAAATAAAAAAACATTTGGGTTTCTTTTTTATCGTTAAGCTGAATCGGAATTGAAAAGCCGGGTACGATTTGAAGACTGCCGGCATTGTATGCATATCTCAAACCGGGATTCAAAATGGTCGTGCCGGATCGTTTAACTTTGTCCGAAACTATTTCATCGCTCTCGATATGTATCAGTTCGGTCATAACATTGAAATTCGGATGTAAAAGCCATATTAAGCTGCCCGCTATCGTAAAATCCCATAATGTTTTTTTGCCCGTACCGACTTTCATTCCCGGGGTTGCGCCTGCACCGGCATTAAAATGCATGACCCAGTTCCGATCCAACCGTTTGCTGGCAGGTAAATTAAGCTGGTACCCCGTTCGGCCATTGCCCAGATTTTTGTCCTCGTTCCCGGACGGAATAATGACTGAAATCCTTGGTGAAAACGCTAAACCTTTTTCCTCTGTCAACGCCTGATAGCGATAATTAATAGCAATATCGCCTACACCCTTCGTTGAACGCTGATCAATGAATGAATACGGTATGGTATAACTTAATTGATGGGCTTGTCCCCAAACGGGCCATTCCTGGGAAAATGCATATTCCCAATCTTTCGTCTTATTCGAATACATAAAATTTGAGATATGTTGCACTACGCGAAATTCCTGATTATACGCTTCCTCCAGCAGGAATGAATTATCCGCAATGGCGACCGGCCATTCTGTTTGTGACCAGATTGAACATGTCGTCAAAAATAACATTATCATAAACACTTTTTTCATGGCATAACTCCTAAACAAAACTTGAAATTTATAATGAACTGACAATTGAGAGAGAATCTCAATTGCAGGATTAAAATAAAAACGAATTACGTTTCACCAAATGATATAAATCATGATCCGAACTGTGCCAATAAACAATCAGGGAAAAATGACTGATTTATGACAATCCAAAAATTTCTCATTGAGTTTTTAACCGAAGGCAATTATTATTGCAAACTTATAAATTAAGGAACTGTACATGAATCTATATGCTCTTATCATTCTACTGACACTCGTTATCGATTATATCGTCGACATCATTACCGACTATCTGAATATCCGTTCACTTAAGGATGAATTACCCAAAGAATTTGATGGAGTTTACGACGCCGATAAATACAAACAATCTCAACAATACACACGCGTTAACACACGTTTTGGTTTGATCACATCGACATTCGGCCTTGTAGTAACTTTGTTGTTTTGGTTTTTGGGCGGATTTAACGTTCTCGACCGTATCGTACGTTCATGGGAATTAAATGATCTCCTGAACGGATTGATTTACATTGGAATATTGATTGCTCTTAAAACCATTATCGGTTTGCCATTCAGTATTTACGGTACTTTTGTTATCGAAGAAAAATTCGGATTCAACAAAACGACGGCCAAAACTTTTATTACCGATATTTTGAAAGGCCTCATGTTAGGCATCCTTCTCGGCGGACCGCTTTTGGCTGGAGTTTTATGGTTTTTTGATTCAGCAGGCAGTTGGGCGTGGTTATACTGCTGGATCGGCGTGACATTATTTACATTGATCCTTCAATTTATTGCACCGACATGGATCATGCCACTGTTTAATAAGTTCACGCCGCTTCAGAATGCGGAACTTCGGGATGCCATTTTACAATACGCTCAATCGGTAAAATATCCGTTGAGTGGAATTTTCGTGATGGACGGCTCTAAACGTTCTTCCAAATCCAATGCTTTTTTCACCGGTTTCGGCAAAAACAAACGCATCGCCTTATTTGACACGCTTATCGAAAAACATACAACCGACGAGTTGGTAGCCGTTGTGGCCCATGAAATCGGGCATTACAAGAAAAAACATATTGTTCAGGGAATGATCATTGGTTTCATTCAAACCGGGATCGTTTTTTATCTGCTTTCAGTCTTTCTAACTCATCAAGGATTATTTGATGCGTTTTTTATGGAAAAGCCTTCGATTTACGCAGGTCTCATTTTCTTTGGAATGTTGTACGCCCCTATCGACATGATCTTGTCGATTCTGATGAATATATTTTCGCGTAAAAATGAGTTTGAAGCCGATGCGTATGCTGCTACAACATTTGGAAAACCCCAGGCGTTGATCGATGCGCTGAAAAAATTATCCGTGAGTAATTTATCCAATCTCACACCGCACCGACTTAACGTGTTTTTAAATTATTCTCATCCGCCTGTTTTAGAGCGTATAGAAGCTTTGAAAAAAATTTAGCCGAAAAAACTTTGCATGTTTAATTTCATTAAAAATTTCAAACGACAAAACGAAGCGACTAAGCTTTTTAATCAGGCCGTTGACCTGGCTTCCAAAAAACGCTTTGCTGAAGCGCTTCCGTTGCTGATCCGTGCAATCGAAATCGATCCCGATTTTTACGATGCTCAATACAATCTTGGCGTCGTGCATCACGCAGTGAAAAATGCAGGTGCGGCCATTGACGCGCTTAAGAGAGCTGTGGCATTGCGGCCAAAAAACGCGCGGGCTTATTATAATTTAGGCTTGATCTACCGTGAGCAAAAAGATTATACGGCGTCGATTTTCTATTTTAAGCAGGCGTTGCAATTCCGTCCGCGCGACGCCAAAATTCACAACAGTCTCGGTGTCACTTTCCGCGACGTCAACGATTTACATGCCGCGATGGAAGAATTCCAACAAGCGGTCGCTTGTGACGCGCGCACTGCATCCGCTCACTTCAACATGGGTTTGACCTATCAAGATCTGAAAAACAATGCGAAAGCCATTTCATGTTATGAGCGCGTTCTGGAAATCGATCCGGATCACACAGAAGCGTATGTTTCACTCGGATATATTTATTTCAATACCGGCGACGTCAAAGCTGAAATGGCCGTCTGGGAAAAATTACTCGAAAAATTTCCAACCGACGCTGCCGTCAAGGCACAATTAGACCGCGCCCGAAGTAAACTGAAAAAAACCTAAACTGCCTGACGCTTGTAATATTTCTCTAATTCATCTTCGAAAAAGAACCGCTCTCCTTCCGCCGGAGCCAGTTCATCCAGCCACATTGCAAACTCATCGTATTTCGCAAAAAAAGGACGTTGAACCCAGTTAGGGTTTCGCCCTTGCAGGAAACGCATCACGATGATTTTTTGACCACCCAACTCATTAACGCCCAACACTTGAATTTTGCCGGGGCCTGCCGACATGCTTGGTCCGCGCACCGTTCGTGATAATCCGCTAACGCGCTGATACGCATCGCGGAAAATTTCCCACGCTTTCACGAGCGGAATCCCAAAATAATGTTGCGCCCCTGTGTCACGCACGACAAACATATAGTATGGAATGCAGCCAAGATTAACTTGCTCATTCCACATATCCGACCAAATTTGCGGAGTGTCGTTGATATGGCGAAGCACCGGTGATTGTGTACGTATTTCAGCGCCTGTATCGCGAACTTTCCGGATCGCTTTCCGGACGATAGAGGTGCTCAATTCTTTCGGATGATTGAAATGCGCCATGATCGCCAGATGTTTACCGGACTTTACGATTTTTTTCAGCAGCGACAGCGTTTCTTTGGCATCGTCGTCCGTGACAAATTTATAAGGCCAGTAACTCAGCGCTTTCGTACCGATGCGGATACGTTTGACATTCGGTAAATCCGCCGCTAAAATCGGCTCGATATAAGCTGCCAGATTGCGGGCTTTCATAATCATTGGATCTCCGCCGGTAAAAAGTATGTCCGTCACTTCCGGATGTGCCTGAAGATAACGAACCAATTGATCCGCCTCGCGTGCGGCGAATTTGAAATTCTCCATTCCGACAAATTGCGGCCATCGGAAACAAAACGAACAATACGCGTGACATGTCTGACCCTGACTTGGAAAAAATAAAACAGTTTCACGGTATTTGTGCTGCATTCCGTGCAAACGTTCGCCATCCAATACCGGTACGTTGTGTTCCAATTGTCCGGCGGGATGCGGATTAAGTTGCAAACGTATGCGATTGGCTGTTTGTTTGATGATTTCACGATCGCCTAATTGCAAAGCTTTTTCCATTTCGTCAAAATGATGCGGCAGCAGCATGTCACGTTGCGGGAAGGTGAGGCGGAACATAGGATCGTGCGGAACGTCTTTCCAGCGAATTAATTGATCGACAACGTAGTTGTTTGTCTTGAAAGGCAAAACGTGTCCCACCACTTCGATAGCCCATCGTTCATCCTCAGTCAGTTTCTTGATGTGAGGAATTTCCATATAATTTTGCAATGAATATGCTTTGTAATGAAATGTCTTACGTTGGTTTGAAACCATCAAAGGTGGAGTAAGGCTGATCATGACGGCCTCCTTTCCTGTATATTATGAACCATGATTCCCGCGAGCCAATCAAGGCCCGCGGAAATTTGGCAATGATTTGTTTCGATTAAATTATCATTTTGATAATAACGGCAACTATTCCTGACGCGATGATAAACAATAAGAGTTTAAATTCCATCGACGTACCTTCAGATTTTCCCGATGGTTTAGCGGCATTGGTACTCATGATTCCTCCTTCTGCGGATTAGCCAGCAGATACGTACCCTGCAGTCGTAAAAAATTTGACGAGCTTGATTAAATTAATGTAATGAGGAATCTCACGCTTGAGGCGGAGCGCGGGCAGAAATAGAATAATAAAATGCAGTGATGAATGTGAAGCTAACCGAATGCGTCATGCAGACGTATTCTACATCCGGCGTATGATAAATAAAAGGAACGGCACAGTCGGCAATGGGTACCGATACTGACTTGACCATCGGCAAATGCCGGCGGTACATCCATTTCAGCTTCGGCGGCGCTTTGGTCTCGTTGCCGTCCATCCGGTATATCGTTTCGGCATTGACGACGCATACCGGAATATTGAAATTGACCAACACGGCATACGAAACCGATACATAGGCCGCCAAAACGGTAAGGAAAATTATTTTGCGCAGATAATTCATAGATAATGTCCTACTATAAGAGTAAGATTTTTTATAAAAAAAGCAAGCAAAAAGGTGTCTCAAGGAAATCTTCTGATTGAAATTGACCGGAAATATTTTTACATATAACGCCAAAATGGAAAGAGAGACCGATGCCGACCGAAACATTAGAGATCATATCATACGCCAAAATTAATCTCGGCCTGAAAATCGTACGTCGACGCGACGATGGATATCACGATATCGAAACCATTTTCAAAGCCATTGATCTCCACGATATTATTTCCATTCAAAAAAATACCCATCAAACGTTGACGTGTAATCGACAAGATGTGCCGCTCGACGACAGCAATATTTGCGTTAAGGCTTTGCACGCTCTTGAAAAAGTAACTCAACAATCAATCAATGTGTCGATTCACATTGAAAAAACAATTCCCATCGGAGCGGGGCTCGGCGGTGGCAGCAGCAACGGCGCCGGCGTACTGATCGGATGTAACCGGCTTTTCGGGCTTAATCTGGATGAAAAAACATTGTTTGAATTGGGCGCGTCGTTAGGTTCTGATGTTCCGTTTTTTGTCGGACAACTTCTGGGAAAAGGGTCGACAGCTATCGGCCGAGGCCGCGGCGAAATTCTCGAATTCATTCCATGGCCGTTGAATGAAAAAGTTTTGTTGATCAATCCACTCATCCATATTGCCACACCCTGGGCTTACCAAAATTACAAAACCTTTTTGAGCCCAGAAAAGAAAACCGAATTAACTCACGCCTTCAGTGCGCCTCTTTCTTTTTCGTTATCAATGGAAAACGATTTTGAACCACTCGTTTTTTCAGAATTTCCTCAAATCCGATCCATCAAACAGGCCTTGGAATCAGAAAACGCTGTTATATCCAGGATGTCAGGAAGCGGCTCAACCGTTTTTGGTCTATTCAATTCAACGGCCGATATCGACCGCATTCAATCGAAATTTTCCGGTCATTTTACAGCCGTTTGCAGGTTTGTTTAAGTACTGAAAATTCAAGTTTTATCTTGACAAAGAAACAAAAATCGATTATGTTTAGCCCACCTTTGGAAAACCAGGGTATTTTCGATCTGAAATATGTCCGCAAACGCCCTAAAATAAGGTGTTTACAGGCACTTGAATGATCAAAAAAACTGGGGTGTAGCCAAGTGGTAAGGCAGATGGTTTTGGTCCATCCATTCCGAGGTTCGAATCCTTGCACCCCAGCATGTTTTTTGTGTATGTCCGTCAGCCCGATGTATTGGGATTAATCATGGGATTTATCCCAAAATGTCGGGTTAATTTTTCAGCAACAGTCAATACGATACGTTTGAGAACATATAGACCATGGTTGAATTTAATAACAAGATTATGTTGGTTGCCGGCCGCAGTAACCGGCCCTTTGCTGAAGAAGTTGCGCGCCAGATGGGTGTGTCACTCGCTGAAGTAGAAATTTACAACTTCAGCGATGGCGAAATTTTCGCCAAATATGTCGAAAACATCCGCGGCAAAGATCTCTTTATCATCCAACCGACTTTTCCTCCGGCCGATAACCTGATGGAACTTCTGATCCTGATTGATGCCGCAAAACGTGCATCGGCGTATCGTGTGACGGCGGTCATTCCCTACTTTGGATATGCCCGTCAGGATCGTAAAGATCAGCCGCGTGTTCCGATCACGGCTAAATTAACCGCCGATCTTATTTCCACTGCAGGCGTTGACCGGCTGCTGACTATGGATTTACATTCGGCGCAGATCCAGGGATTTTTCAACGTTCCGCTCGATCACTTGTATTCTTCGCCGGTATTGACTGAATACTGGAAAACAAAATTATCATCAGGCGCGGTTGTAGTTTCGCCGGACGTTGGCGGAGTAAAATTAGCCCGCGCGTACGCCAAACGCTTGAACGCCGATTTTGCCATTATCGATAAACGGCGGCCACGCGCAAACGACGTGGAAATCATGAATATCATCGGTGAAGTCGAAGGACGCGATATCCTGCTGATCGACGATATGATCGATACGGCCGGTACTTTGACGCAAGCGGCTACGGCGCTGAAGAACAACGGTGCGCGTCATATTTATGCCGCCTGTACGCACCCGATTTTGTCAGGTTCTGCGATTGAAAAAATTATGGCGTCCCCGATTGAAAAAATCACCGTAACCGATACGATTCCATTGCGACATACGTGTGAAAAAGTCGAAGTCATCACGGTTACACACGTTTTTTCCGAAGCGATCGCACGGATTCACAAAGCGGAATCCATCAGCGTATTGTTCAATTAAGAAAAATTAAAAATAAACATTAAACCAAACGATAGAGGAAATATCATGGAAGCCGTTGCACTCAAGGCTGAACGCAGAGAAGCCGGAAAACACAGCGCTAAAAAATCGCGCCACGCGGGCAAAGTCCCCGGAATTTTCTACGGTTTCGGCCAGGAAAACATTGCGATCGAATTCGATGCGCCGTCGCTAGTTAAATTTCTCCAGGAAGAACATACTTTGGTCACGTTTAACCTCGATGGAAAAGAACTGAAAGCGCTGGTTCGTGATTTCGATAAAGATCCGGTTACCGGACAAATCATGCATGTGGATGTCATGAGTGTTCGTATGGATCGCCCGATCGACGTTTACGTTCCGATCGTTTTCACAGGCACACCTATCGGCGTCAAGACCAAAGGCGGAATTTTCCAGCACGACATGACTGAATTTCACATCAAATGTCTGCCCGGTAATATTCCTCTGCATCTTGAAGTCAATGTCGATAACATTGACATCGGTCACGGTATCCACGTCCGCGATTTGAAATTCGAGAACATTACCATTCTCAATCCGGCCAGCGAATCGGTCTGTACCGTCGTTATTCCGAAGGCTCTCGAATCGATTCTTGCGGAAGCGCAAGCCGCTCCGACAGAACCGGAATTGGTGGGTGCGAAGGCTAAAGAAGAAGGCGCTACGGAAGAGACGAAAGAAGCCGCTCCGAAAGCCGAAAAAACCGAGAAGAAGTAATATTCTCACAATGGATATCGCTTACCGGTTATCACCATCGCGGCCATTCAATATCCTTAATTATTCAGGAGGATTGGCTGCATGAAACTGATCGCCGGTTTGGGAAATCCCGGAAATCGCTATTCTCAGACCCGCCACAATGCGGGATTCCTGGTGATCGATGCATTAGCCGAAAGCTGGAACTGTTCGTTACGTGCCGGTAAAGGCGACTTTGAGTATGCCGACGTGACGGCAGGTGATGACCGGATCATACTTCTGAAGCCGACAACGTATATGAATAACAGCGGATTGGCCGTCAGAGAAATTGTGAAGTTTTATAAGATCCCGTTACGGGATTCCTTAATTATCTGCGATGATGCGGCATTACCGCTCGGCAAAATCCGTCTCCGACCTACCGGTTCGGACGGCGGCCAGAATGGACTTAAATCAGTCATTTATCATTTGAACAGCGATCAGTTTCCGAGGTTGCGGATTGGCATAAGCAATTCACTGATGACGCAAATGGATTTGGCCGATTTTGTTCTATCCCGGTTTTCTAAAGAAGAAGAACCGTTACTCTCGAAAGTAATTAAAACTTCTTCGCAGGCGGCCATGGAATTTATTAAAAACGGGATTGTGCAGGCCATGAACGGCTTCAACGCTTTGGTTATTGAATAAGTTTGAAGATAGAGATACATACATAACAAGAAAAAAAGGAGCTCGAAAGTCCCATGCAACTATCAACGAATCGCAGTGTCCGTCCATGGACACCGGTATTCCGATTGCTGTTGGCAACCGTTTTCATGGTCCTTCTCAACGTCACCGGAGTATTGGCTCAGGATCATCAACCCGGCGGTGAAGCTAATTTGAAATTGCCTGACCTTTCTCAAGCCAATTTTCTTGGCGTTGACGGCCACTCGTTGCTTTTAGGCGGGTTAGTCGTTTGTGTGTTGGGATTGGTTTTTGGATTGATGATTTACATGAATCTTAAACAATTGCCCGTACACAAAGCCATGCGTGAAATTTCCGAACTCATTTATGAAACCTGTAAAACGTACCTCGTCACGCAGGGTAAATTCATTTTAATCCTCGAAGCTTTTATCGCCGTTATTATCATTTTGTATTTCGGCGTACTTTTACATTTCGAAGCCGTTCGTGTGTTCATCATCTTATTGTTCAGTTTAATCGGAATCGGCGGTAGTTACGGCGTAGCATGGTTTGGAATCCGCGTCAATACGTTTGCCAATTCGCGGACCGCTTTTGCAAGTTTGGAGGGTAAACCTTATCCGATTTATGCCATTCCTCTTCGCGCCGGCATGAGTATTGGTATGTTACTGATCAGCGTTGAATTGCTGATCATGTTATGTATTTTGCTTTTCATTCCGGGAGATTATGCCGGACCTTGCTTTATTGGTTTTGCCATCGGCGAATCACTGGGCGCGGCCGCATTGCGGATTGCCGGCGGTATCTTCACAAAAATTGCCGACATCGGCGCCGATTTGATGAAAATCGTTTTTAAAATCAAAGAAGACGACGCACGTAATCCCGGCGTCATTGCCGATTGTACCGGCGACAACGCGGGCGACTCGGTCGGACCCAGCGCCGACGGTTTTGAAACGTATGGCGTCACTGGCGTAGCGTTAATTACTTTTATTTTGCTAGCGGTGAGCGATCCCATCATTCAGGTGCAATTGCTGGTATGGATTTTCGTCATGCGCATCATGATGGTCGTGGCCAGTGCTTTATCATACTTCGTCAACGAAAGCATCGCGAAAAGCCGTTTCGGACAAGCGATGGAAATGAATTTTGAAGCGCCTTTAACCTCGTTGGTTTGGGTAACATCCATTGTATCCATCATTCTGACCTATTTCGTCTCTTACCTGATGATTCCCAATCTCGGCGGCGATACGACGCTGTGGTGGAAATTATCCTCGATTATTTCTTGCGGAACTCTTGCCGGCGCTGTCATTCCGGAACTGGTTAAAATTTTCACTTCCACCGAATCGTCTCACGTCAAAGACGTGGTTGTGTCGTCCAAGGAAGGCGGCGCATCGCTAAACATTCTTTCCGGTTTCGTTGCGGGCAATTTTTCAGCATACTGGCTCGGCATCAGCATCGTCATTTTAATGTCATTGTCATTCTATTTTAGCACGACCGGCTTGGGCGCTCTGATGGCGGTGCCGGCCGTATTTGCTTTCGGATTGGTTGCATTTGGATTTTTGGGAATGGGACCCGTGACTATCGCCGTCGACTCCTACGGCCCTGTAACGGACAATGCTCAATCGGTGTACGAGTTATCGCTCATCGAACAAATTCCCAACGTCAAAGACGAAGTTAAAAAAGATTTTAATATAACGGCTAATTTTGACCGCGCTAAACATTTACTGGAAGCCAATGACGGCGCCGGCAATACGTTTAAAGCAACAGCCAAACCTGTATTGATCGGAACGGCAGTCGTGGGCGCCACCACCATGATTTTTTCAATTATTATGGCGCTTACCGGCGGTTTAAAAGATGCCGCCGCCATTCAGAATTTGTCATTATTGCACGCACCGTTTGTATTGGGTCTTATCACCGGCGGCGCCATGATTTATTGGTTTACCGGCGCTTCTACCCAAGCCGTGACGACCGGAGCACACCGTGCGGTTGAATTTATCAAAGCCAATATCAAACTGGAAGGCGTTGAAAAAGCATCCGTGCAAGACAGCAAAAAAGTTGTCGAAATTTGTACGCAATATGCGCAAAAAGGTATGTTCAATATTTTTCTTGCTGTATTTTTCGGAACATTAGCCTTTGCATTTACTGAACCGTTCTTCTTCATCGGTTACCTGGTTTCCATCGCTATTTTCGGATTATATCAGGCCATTTTCATGGCGAATGCGGGAGGAGCATGGGACAATGCAAAGAAAATTGTCGAAGTTGAGCTCAAACAAAAAGGAACGGAATTACACTCAGCAACGGTCGTGGGTGACACGGTCGGCGATCCTTTTAAAGACACGTCTTCCGTCGCCATGAATCCGGTTATTAAATTTACAACTTTGTTCGGATTGTTAGCCGTAGAATTAGCCGTAACACTGACGCATGATGCCGGCTCAACGGTCAGCAATTTGATGGCGGTTGCATTTTTCGCGGTATCGGTTTTCTTCGTTAGACGATCGTTCTACGGAATGAGAATCGGTTCCGATCAAAAATAAGAACTATAATTTTTTAAATAACCCTGCGTTAGAATCGGAAAATGTAACTGTATCTCCGAACGCTAACGCCGATAAACAGACCAAAGGGAGTTATCCTATGTCGAAAAAAACCCGCAAGGGCACACCGGGTCAATCACGATTCTACGAGACGATGATCGTGATCGATCCGCAGATCGGCGACGACGGCACCAAAGCCATCGTCGAGAAAGTCAAAGATATCCTCGTCCAACATCAATGCAAAAACGTAAAAGTTGACGAGTGGGGCAAACGCAAATTGGCGTACCCGATCCACAAAAAAACTTACGGCTATTACGCCCTATTTGAATTTGAAGATATGGGTACGACGGCCAAAGCGCTGGAAGATTATTACCATATCACGGAAGGTTTGCTGCGTTACCTGACGACGCTCGTCGACAGCCGTTTGCGTGCGGAACGCCTTCGTGAAAAAGCGCCTTTGGAAAAGCCGGCTGAAGAAGCCTTGGCGATTTAATTAAAGGAGATGGGTTGTGGCTTTTAAAATGCCGGACATTAACCGGGTCATCATTGCAGGCAACCTGACGCGCGATCCGTCGTTTCGTCAGACCAACCAGCAGACACCGGTTGTCAATTTTTGTGTTGCATCCAACCGTAAATATAAAGACCAAAACGGCCAATGGCGCGAAGAAGTCTGTTATGTCGGCGTTGTCGCATGGCATAAACTTGCGGAAAGTTGCGGCAAAAATCTGACGCGCGGCAGTGCGGTACTCGTCGACGGCGAATTGCAAAGCCGTTTATGGAAATCCGAAGACGGCGATGCCCGCACCGTGGTTGAAATCAAAGCCCATCGCGTTCAGTTTTTAGACAAACATAACCGCACGGAAACCCACACGAACGAAGACGAATCGTCCATCGACGCATCCTCTTCCGAAACGTGGACCCCATCGGAAAATTAAACAAGGATTTTTATTATGAACATGAGAGAAAATCGTAATAAACGCAGAGAACAAAAAACCGTCATGGGCAAACAAAAAAACTGCCCGTTCTGCGAAGAAAAAGCATTGTATGTGGATTATCGCGATACGAAACGTCTGCAGAAATTTACGTCCGAACAAGGCCGTATCCTCACCCGCCGTACGTCCGGCGTTTGCGCGTTGCATCAACGTCAATTGATCAATGCCGTCAAATACGCGCGTCACCTGGCGTTGTTGCCGTTCGTAAGCGATATGACCAAGTAAATGAAATTTTGAAAACTACACGGAGAACCGTATGAAAGTCATTTTAAGAGATAACGTAGACAACCTCGGCCAGGCCGGCGAGTTGGTCGATGTCAAACCGGGTTTTGCCCGCAATTACCTCGTGCCGAAAGGTTTGGCGCTGGTATACAATAAATCCAACCAGGCGATTTACGAAAACGAAAAGAAAATGATCGCCTCCCGCATTGCGCGCGAGAAAAAAGGCGCCGAAGAACTGGCCGTCAAACTCGAAGCCGCATCGGTCACCATTGCCGTTTCGGTTGGTGAAGACGATAAACTTTTCGGATCCGTTACGTCGCAGGACATCGCCAATCATTTGGCCGAACAAGGCCTGCAGATTGACAAACGCCGGATCATTTTGGATGAACCGATCAAGGCTTTAGGTTTGTACACCGTCGACGCCAAGCTGCACACGGAAGTGATTGCGAAAATCAAAGTCTGGGTCGTCAAACAGTAATTACCGATTTAATTAAGAGTAATATTAAAAGCAGTTTCGAACAGAAACTGCTTTTATTTTTTACTCCTACTTTCGTGTTTCATTTATCAATGCTGGAATGTATATTCATTCCATTCCAATCGATTTAATTTTTTTAATTCAAAAACGGAGATACGCTCATGGCTTATCAATTTCTTCAATTGGAAATTGCCGATAAAATCGCGGTCATTTCGCTCAATAATCCTCCGAGCAACAGCCTGAAAATGGGACTGCTGCAGGAACTCGACCGGATGCTGGATGAGATGTACGCCAATCCCGACGTCAAAGTAATGATTCTCACTGGCGCGGGTAAAACGTTTGCCAGCGGCGCCGATATTGAAGAAATTTCAAAATTAACCAACGCATCCCAGGCCAAAGACATGTCGGCATTCGGTCAGAAAGTTTTCCTGAAATTGGAAAACGGGCCGAAACCGGTGATTGCCGCGATCAACGGATTCTGTCTCGGCGGCGGGTTGGAACTGGCTATGAGTTGTCATATCCGGATCGCATCGGATCGCGCGCTGATGGGACTACCGGAAATTTCGCTTGGTATTATTCCCGGCTTCGGTGGCACGCAGCGCTTACCGCGTATCGTCGGACTCAGCAAAGCATCGCAAATGATTTTGACGGGCGACCAGGTCCGCTCCGAAGAAGCGCTTGCTATCGGTTTGGTCAATATGATCGCTCCGAAAGATACGTTAGTCGAGGACGCAAAAAAATTGGCCGCAAAAATAACTTCCAAAAGCCTCGTGTCAATCGGCAAAGCATTGAAATCGATTGCGCAGGGCTCGCAAGCCGATATTGGCAAAGCGATGGATATTGAATCGACGTGCTTCAGCGAATTGTACGGCACCCATGATATGAAAGAAGGCGTCGCGGCTTTCTTAGAAAAACGTAAAGCCAATTTTCAGGATAAGTAATTACCGAAGACACCGAAAATCGATTTTTTTTTGCGGTAGTACAAATAAGAACCAAAGAAAAATCAGAATTAATTTTAAAAGACTTTGACACTCACTTATATCGTCAACTGGCGGGATGAATCGATTGTAAAAAGCATCCTGAACGACACGCCGCTCGATTGGTCATCGATTTTTCAAAATGATCACCCGATCGATCTTGAAGTTGGCATCGGCAATGGCAGTTTCCTCGTTCCTTTTGTGCGCGATCACGCCGGCCGCAATATGGTCGGGATCGAAATAGAAAGTTTCTACGCCCGTAAAGCCAACAAAAATCTCGTCAAAAACAATTTATCCAACGGCCGCATCCTGATCGGCGATGCCAAATTACTGGCGTGGAAACTTTTCGCACCGGGATCAATCGATAACGTCTATATTAATTTCCCCGATCCCTGGTTCAAAAAGCGCCACAAAAAACGCCGCTTAGTCAATCCGCTGACGCTGGGCATGCTCGCTTCGAAAATGCGATCCGTCCTGACAATAGCCACGGATGACGAAGAATACCGGGATTGGGTCATCGAATGCATCGAAGGAACGCGATGTTTCGAAAAAATCTATCCGGATTATTTCGTCCATACGCTCGAAGGCTACTATCCCACCAAGTATGAAAAAAAATGGCGTGCGCAAGGTAAGAATATATTCTACATGAAATTTCAAAAAATCGCCGAACCGCATCTCAATATCGATGAGTACATTCTGACGCAGAATCTACGATTTGTTCTTGATAAAATGCGTGATAAAGTATTGAAAACTACTCTGTAACTCCATCCTTCTTCTGAAAAATTATTTGACAACGATTTGTTTACATAGTACAATTGGGTTGTAGCCTTTCTCTTCGTGTTCTATGTTAGTCATTACTGAATGAAGTTTCCGATGGATGAATTTATTTACATTCTCAAACTGCGGCAGCGAACGCTGGCACATTCGTACACAGTATATCACTATTTATAGATTAAAACTGCAATTGGATTCAATTTATGAATAACAAAAATACCGGGATTTATAGACGGCGTGTTGTCTACTTACGAACCATTATAGAAGGGTTCATCGCCTTGTGTCTGACAGTTTTATTCATCTCCATTGGCCCAAACTATGTTTTTGGGCAAACGAAGTATGCTGATTCTACAAGGGGCTCCATTTACGTCGCATCGATAGGTTATCTCAGTGGTCCTAAAAAAAATTCACAGTCGGGTATTTCAGTCGGAACTGGTGGACAATATGCTGAGATAGGCATCACCTACTTCACTTCTACAATTTTCTACGGAGAATTCAATGATCAAAAAACACACGGAAAAGGCTTTTCTGTACACATTGAATTCTACGCCAAACAAATTGAACAAAGTCCGATGACAGTTGCACTCGCTGCTTCCTATTTGAGCATGCAGGGAGACAATCTTCACATTCCATTCAAACACATTATACTATCTCCCAGTGTCAGTTATCAAATAAAGCTCGGTAATGTTGATCTAATTCCCGAACTGAGTTTAAGTAAAATGTTTGTTTTCGAAGGTAAAAGTAATATACAGCCAAGTACATCCGCACGTTTAACAACAATCGCCGGCAAGAGTGTTATAAAATTACTCTTGACCGGTGAAGTCGGCCAAACCGATTCAAAATCATTTCTGGGTGTTTATTTGGGCGTCATGATGAGATCGCCGAGATAATGAGCTCTCACGGTGTTGAAATGTCCAACTTGCAAATCAATTACACAATCGGTAATATTAGGCAGTGACCCATCCTGAACTCATTACACAGTCTACCTCGGAGTGATCTATGGAAAGCCGCAAGTTGGCCGTCATCATGTTCACCGATATGGTTGGTTACAGTAAGAAAGTGCAGGCCAATGAAGACGCCGCGCTTGAATTGCTGAAAGAGCATAATGCAATCCTCGGAAAGCAGATCGAAACTTACCGTGGGCGCACGATCAAGACGATCGGCGATGCGTTTCTCGCCGACTTCGACAGTGTGTTCAATGCCGTTCAGTGTGCCGTGGACATTCAGAAAGAGCTGAATGAACGCAACCGATCGGTAACGCCCAACCGTCGGATAGAAGTTCGGATTGGCATTCATCTCGGCGATGTGCTTTACCGTGACAATGATGTTTTCGGCGACGGGGTTAATATCGCCAGCCGTATTCAGGCGCTGGCCGATGGCGGGCAGGTTTTCATTTCCCATGACGTTTATTCGATTTCGCTCGGAAAGCTTAGTTACGAATTCACTGATTTAGGCAGCCAGGAACTTAAAAATATTGCCCGCCCGATTCATGTGTATGAAGTTGCATGGAATCCGGATCAAACTACTGGCATCAAACGCCCGGGAGTCCGCGCCACAAACCGCTCCGCATCGCGCCGGTTATCGGGAGCCGTTGCTACTGTATTGGTCGTTCTCGCTGCATTGTGGTATTTCCTTTTCATCAATCCTTCTCCGCAGAAAGCTGCATCCAGCCGTCCGACGCTCGCGCTGTTGTCATTCAGCGATCAGACGCAGGACGAACATTTAAAAAGCGTTCATATCGGTAAGATCATAACGGACGCGATGGTTCAAAAATTTTACGAATTCCCTCACGTTCAACTTGTCAGCCCTATTCGCCTCGCCAAAATCTCCCGAAACTTCGACATCAGTGACGACGAATTGTCCAATAATCCCGATCTGGCCGAGAAGATCGGACGTGAAGCCAACAGCCGGCTGATGATCAATGGCAAGCTCAGCAAACTGGGCAATACGTTTATTCTTTCCGCTGACCTCAATGATCTCGAAGAAGAAAAACTTCTAGCGACATTTGTTGTGAAAGAGGATATGGAAAGCAGTATTTTGGGTGTGCTGATCGATTCGCTCTGCATGAAATTCCAACAAAAAATTACCGAAGTATTCAAAGTCAAAGATTCGACGGCCACAACGTCCATTCGGCTGGAAGATCTCACGACGTCATCGCTGGAGGCGTATCATCATTTTGTGAAGGGATATGAATTGCATGTGTTCGGCCGTTCGCTGGAAGCCATCGGGGAATTCGAGAAAGCGATTGCTTTGGATTCCAATTTCGCGCTCGCGTGGTCGCTGATCGGCTGCGTCTATTCCTTCGCGAAAATGGAAGACAAAATGCCGCCATATTATCTCGACAAGATTCAATCGTTCAAAGATCGTTTCAAAGGAACAAGTAAAGAAGCGTTGATCTTTCGCGGTAATCTCGGATGGGTGAACAATGATGAACAACTGTGCTTCAACAGTTATCGCCTAATCACGGAGCTCTATCCGGATGATCGCGAAGGCTATTACTATCTCGCCCTTTTTCAACACTACGTCAGGCATAATTATGCACAAGCCATTGAGAATTATGAAAAGGCGTTGATGCTGACGCCCGATTATTTTCCGATCCAGCGTGACCGCGCTTATGCCGTAAAAGAAGTCCGCGGCGTGGACGAAGCCGTGAAACTTTTGCAGGAGTTTATCCGCCTGTATCCGAACGCACCGGGCGTGGACCTGGCAAGAAATCAAATTGCTGAATTGAGGTCGACGAATCAATAAGGAGATCCAGTTATGAAAAATCGATTTTTTTTCATTGGATTGCTACTCACTTCAATTAGCGGAGCTTGGGCTAGCGACATCGTCCCGGCCGGAAAAAAGAATGTACCATTTCGCATTGCGTTTACTAACATCGATTCTTTTCCACAATTTGTTTTTATTGCACATGAATCATTCGGAAGTGACAGGAGCAACACGAATTTAGAACTTATCACTCCAAGCACCAAATTAATAACTTCAGGTATGTACAGCACGGTAAGAGTCTACTCTATCCATCGTCAACAATTTGAGAAGCTTGGTCTTGTCTTTTCTCTTCAGGAGGACAGTTCTTTAACGGCTCTTTTCCCATTTGATCTATCTGGACAGCATCCTGCATATAGGAAAGATTCTCAATTATACAATCTTGCGCTGGGCTTTCTCAAAACCAATGGATTTGTCGAGATACCGCTTGATACTATTATCAAGCCGGCCGGCCTCATTCCCGATTGGGCTCAATGGCGTCTGGTTGTCCAAAAGCTGGTTCTGTCGCGGACGAATACCAGTTTTACAGCGCGGCATGACTGCACTGAAATTGAATATGAAAATGGAGCGATTCTTGCCCGTATGCCATGGGAAGTCCTCGCCCCGTGGAAAGCCCCAATACCACAAGAAAAAAAAGAAATTCTTTATTCCTGTACAGTAGTAAACGCTACTGATTTTCCAGGGTGGCATTACTATATGGTCGAATTTGCAGACGACAGTACACGAACGCCGATCTTCCGAAAACTGAAACAGAGTTTTGACCGATTGCCTACGGCTGAAATATTTGCGACACAAGATTCATTGCCAGAAGTTGAGGATTATTTCAAAGTACGGCGTTCATACGCTTCTTTCGCAGCCGGATGGGATTGGACATTCTTATCCAACCGCAACCATACTCCAAATTTAGTCGACTCAAGCAATGTCATACTTGAACGTAATGACCGGATCTGGATTCGTTCACTCGCTAATGAGGAATATGAAACTGAAGTAACATACATCTATGCTGATGGAAGGGAGGAAACAAGAACTTATCTCGATGGAAAAAATCACTTACACCCATTAGAAATTCCCAATCGACAAAAACCCGGCATTTCCGTTGCTATTAAAGTCATCTGTTCAATGGGTTTTCTGTTGCTCATTGTTGGGCTTTGGTGGCTGCGGTTTAGAAAAATAAAACATTAAACTTTTGGATGCAGTTTTTGCCAAGCATCCCTTTAGAGTTAGCTCGCCAAACCCTGCCTAACCAATGTTTTCGGTTGATTTTTTTGGTCTCAATCCGTAAACTATCGCGCTAAACTTTATAGGAGTCGATCATGCGGCTGTTGTTGCTGGGCGCACCCGGAGTCGGAAAAGGGACTCAATCGAAACTGCTCGTTGAAAAATTTAAAATTCCTCAGATCTCAACCGGAGATATGTTACGTGAAGCGATCAAAGCCAACTCGTCTCTCGGTATTAAAGCCAAAAGTTTTATGGACAAAGGCTCGCTCGTACCGGACGATGTGATCATCGATCTGGCGGCGGAACGTATCCGGGCAAGCGATTGCGCCAACGGTTTTATTCTTGACGGGTTTCCGCGCACGATTGCTCAGGCCGAAGCTTTGGACCGGCTGCTGAATGAAAAAAACATCGGCCTGGATCATGTCATCGAAATTGCCGTATCGCAAACGAATCTTGTGGAACGCCTCTCGAACCGCGTTATTTGCCGTAACTGCGGCTCGGTTTACAATAAGCTTACTAACCCACCTAAAGTCAGCAATGTATGCGATAAGTGCGGCGGTGAAGTGTACCAGCGTTCCGACGATACGCGCGAAGCCATCGTGCAGCGACTCAAAGTCTACGAAAATGAAACGGCGCCTTTACGCGATTATTATCGTAACAAAAAACAATTGACTCACGTCAATGGTGAACAACCCGTTGCCAAGGTTTATCAGGATATCGTGACATTGTTGGAGCATCAATAATCCGACTTGTTTTAAAATTCGATCCTTGGCATAAGGTTCGAAGCAACATTGTTAATTACTAAATAATCATTTTTTAAAGAATAATTCCTGCTTTTGCGGCGTTAAATAACAAATTATCACCGCATTTTAAGCAAAGGAAATAGGATGATTATCAAAATCGTAACCATAGTCGGCATCATCGGTTCGGCGCTGGTGTGGGCGCTTGCCCGTTTCACGTCGACGCAGCCTGTAGAAAATGAACCGGTCGTAAGCGTCGTATCCGCCACTAACGGATCGCAGCCGATAGTGATCGAATTATTCACTTCCGAAGGTTGTTCGAGCTGTCCTCCGGCCGACGAACTTTTAAGCGATCTCGGGATGAAAAACGATTTGAATATTATTCCGCTCGCCTATCACGTGGATTACTGGGATTATATCGGTTGGAAAGATCCTTTCGCACAAAAAACTTTTACCGAACGTCAAAATGAATACGCGAATGCGTTGTCGCTGAATACGCTGTATACGCCGCAAACCGTCATTCAAGGCCGTCTCGAATGCGTAGGTTCCAACCGTGAACGTATTAAAGAAGCGATTACAAACGCGAGGAATCATCCGGCCCTGGCGGGTATTGTTTTGGCTGTTAATGAAACCCGGTCGGCAATCACTGTCGAAGCTGTTTCGGATGTGGAGTTGCCGCGATCGAATGTTTGGCTTGCCTTGTATGAAAACGATCTGACCACGTCGGTCAAACACGGTGAAAACGGCGGACGGCAATTGCATCACGATTATGTCGTTCGCAAATTGATCCACATTTCAGAAATTTCCGGGAAGAAAAAATGGAACTCGGCCATCGATATACCGATTGATAAGAATTGGAATTTGAAAAATATCGGAGCGGCGGCGTTTATTCAGGATGCATTTGATAAAACTATTTATGCGGCAACATCATTGAAGTTATAGGATTGTATGGAACTTATCAGTATCGACGATTTTAAAAAACTCGACATCCGGACCGGCAAAATTATCAAGGCTGATGATTTTCCGAAAGCCAAAAAACCGGCCTATCAACTGACCATCGATTTCGGTCCGCTTGGAACCAAACGCTCGAGCGCACAATTGACAAAATTGTACACCAAAGAATCGTTGCTCAATCGAACGGTTCTCGCGGTTGTTAATTTCACACCAAGAAAAATTGCCGACTTTGAATCGGAAGTTTTGGTGCTCGGCATCGTGACAGAAGACAACGCGGTCGTGCTTTTGCAGCCGGAAGCTGATATCGCGTTAGGATCGTCCGTATCATGAGTTCATTAAAACTATGCGTTGCCGGAGCCACCGGCCACGTCGGCAGCGGATTAGTCAAAGCGATTTTGGCTTCGGGTGATTTGATTTTAACCGGCGCAGTCTCGCGAACGCACGCAGGAAAAACTATTGACGGAACGAATATTCGCATCAGCGGCACTGTCGCGGAAGCTCTGAAAGTACCGGCGGACGTTCTGATCGATTATACCAAAGCCGATGCCGTTAAGAATCATGTACTTACGGCGATCAGAAGCCGAACGGCCGTCGTCATCGGAACATCCGGATTAACGGATGACGATTACAATGAAATTCACGATGCGGCCATGGCCAATAATGTCGGTGTACTGGCTGCCGGTAATTTTGCAATCACGGCCGTACTCATGATGCGATTTGCCGAAATGGCGGCGAAATATGTTCCGTATTGGGAAATCCTCGATTACAGTTATGAAGGCAAACCGGATGCGCCGAGCGGAACTTCACGGGAATTAGCCTATCAGCTTTCGAAAATTAAATCACCGGAAACGGGATATCCCATTGAAAAAACTATCGGCGCACTTGAAAGCCGAGGCGCGACGATCAATCGTTCGCAAATTCATTCCGTTCGGCTCCCGGGATTTGTATCATCCTGTGAAGTTATTTTCGGAACAACCGGTGAAAAATTATCGCTCCGTCATGATTCGATCGATCCTGTGTCGCCATACGTGGCCGGCACATTGCTCGCGGCTCGAAAAGTCAAAACGTTTACAGGATTGCGGCGCGGGTTAGATAGCATTATGGAATAAAAAACTATAATATGCACTGTCCCAAAACATTCATCCAAACCATTCGGGAGGTTATCATGAAAACTCTGTTGATGTCTCTGATCCTGTTCGCTTTTACGGCGGCGTATGCTTCGGACAACGAATCGTCTAAATCGGAAACAGCGTCTGTCATAACTAAAGGCGGCGAAGCTGGATTTTTTGCACCGGCGGCCGTCGTGCGCAGCGGCGCTTTTATGATCGGCGCGGAAACTCAGTACCAATTCAGCGACGAAAAAAAATTCGGCGTGCTCGGACATTTACGATATGGTCTCGTCCCGCGTTTTGAAATCAATTCGGATATCGGCATTAAACGCGGTGAATTTTATTTCGGAGCCGGAGTGGATTATCAAATTATGCCGGATCGCGCCGGGTCGCTTGGTATGCTCTTTCGCGGCGGCGGTTTTATCAACGATCCCGTCGGCAGCGGATTGGATTTGTCGTTAATGGTTGGAAACCAATTTTCTCAGGTCAATATTTACGGCGGATTGCAAACCAAATTCATCGTTGATCCGACAGACGTGACCGTATTCAATATAATCGGCGGCATCCACATTCCCTTTCAACGCAAAATGGCTTTCGTCGGCGAAATCGGTTTGAATGTGAACGATAAAAGAGATTCTTACCTGAGTGCCGGCGTTTTATTTGGTCTTTAATTTTTTAATAGGATAATCGGGTTGGCCTTTGTAAAACATTTCAGCCAACCCGATAGTTTTTCCTGAAAGAAGTATGTTTAAAATCCTGAATAACCTGGCTCATCGCCGCCCTTTTAATTCAAGTACCGAAGTTCGCAT
>JAIBAF010000028.1 GCA_019695335.1 bacterium | reverse complement strand
TTTTTGGCTACGAGAATCGAACCGGCACATGTACCGAAAATCGGTTTGCCTTTTTCATAAAATTGACTGATCGGTTCGATCAGATCGAACGCACGCATGAGTTTAATCAAAGTAGTACTCTCGCCACCCGGAATGATCAGTCCGCCTATATCATTTAGTTGTTCACGGGTTCGAATTTGTAACGACTGTACGGACAGTCGATCCAGCATTTTTTGATGCGCATCGAAATCCCCCTGCAGCGCCAATACACCTATTTTTTTCAACACTCAGACACTAAGTTTGATTAATTTTTAAGTAGTTGCCGCAACAAATGCATTCAGACAATTCTGGTAACCCAAAATTTTAATTATTACCAGCCGCGGTTGGCCAAAAGTTCACTGGCATTCAAAGTGTCCAGGTTGATGCCGACCATAGCTTCACCGAGGCCTTTGGAAATATCCGCCAAAACCTGAGCATCGCGAAAATGCGTGGCGGCTTTCACGATCGCTTCCGCGCGTTTCGCCGGATTGCCGGATTTGAAAATGCCTGAACCGACAAATACAGCTTCCGCGCCAAGTTGCATGACCAAAGCCGCATCCGCCGGCGTCGCAATACCACCCGCCGAAAAATTGGGCACAGGTAATTTTCCGTGCTGGGCGACCCAGCGAACGAGTTCGTACGGCGCTCCGAGCGTTTTTGCTTCGCTCATTAACTCATCTTCTCCCATCACGGTCAGTTTTTTGAGATGGCCGACGATGGTGCGGATATGACGTACGGCTTCGACAACGTTGCCGGTGCCGGCTTCGCCTTTGGTGCGAATCATCGCCGCTCCTTCACCGATACGGCGTAAAGCTTCACCGAGATTAGTCGCACCGCAAACGAACGGAATTTTAAAATCGTGTTTGTAAATATGGTTGGTTTCGTCCGCGGGCGTTAACACTTCACTCTCGTCAATAAAATCGACGCCGAGCGCTTCGAGAATTTGCGCTTCGACAAAATGTCCGATACGCGCTTTCGCCATGACCGGAATCGTCACCGCATCCATGATACCGAGAATCATTTCCGGATCGCTCATCCGCGCGACACCGCCGTCGCGGCGAATATCGGCGGGCACACGTTCCAAAGCCATGACTGCGCATGCGCCGGCATCTTCAGCTATTTTTGCCTGCTCGGCATTGACGACATCCATGATGACGCCGCCTTTCAGCATTTCGGCTAACCCGACTTTGACTTTATACGTTCCTTTCAAAACGTTATCCTCCTGGCCATTGCCGCCGGAGACCGCTTGTTTTTGATTATTTACTGCCATGAGTTTTCCTTTCCTTGCTATAAAATATATGAATTTTTTAAAAAACGTGCGTTTTTATAATACGCAAAACGAGTAATCAAATTAAATTTTTGCCTCATTGACGACGTCAGCAACCTCTGCAGGTCCGGAGGAAACAGCTGTTTTTTTTCTAAACATCAATTGAGTTTTTAAAATATTAACAAGATATACTCCTGCAAGAATCAAAATTCCTCCGGCAATCACATTGATTCCCATCGCTTCATCGCGCATTGCCCAACCTAGAATTACAGCGGCAATCGGCGTCGTCAATGGAATCACAGAAGCTTCAATCACTGAAACTTTTTTAATAACCCACATGTACAAAACAAACGCAATCGCAGAGCCGAACAAACCAAGATACAGAATGGACAAGGCGCCATCCATTGTCAAATGGAATCGATTTACATCTTCTAAAATCAATCCCATCGTACACAAAACAACAGCCGATACGAGCATTTGCGTGAATGTATTCGTAATCGAATGAATATTATTGGCATGAAGTTTCGCGTAGACGCTGATAAACGCCCCACAAATCGATGCAGCAATAATCGCGATGCCACCCCATACAGAATTATCTGAAAGTGACATATCTTTGATAAAAATCAGAACAACACCAATGAAACTAATTGCAATACCTACGATTTGTACAGGCTCGACTCCGTGTTCATCGGCCATGAAATAATTAAGGATCACAACGAAAAAAGGCATTGTCGCAAACAAAATCGCGCCCAGCCCGCCGCTGATATACTGTTCGCCCCAAAATACAAATACATAATCGCCCGCCTGCGCGAGACCAAGAATCAGCATGATCTTCCACGACTCCCAATCGCGAGGAAACGTGATCTTCCATACTTTCATCATCAACCAAACTAAAATCGTCGCGATGATAAAGCGTGAACCTCCGAACAAGAAAGGCGGCAAATCTTCCAATCCAAATTTGATGGCAATCCACGTTGAGCCCCAGATGACGGAGAGAATGACGATCACCAGCGTCGGCCAATAGCTCTTTTTACTCATTAGAGGTAATCCTGTTAATTTTTTCAATCGCGTCACCGGTTTTGACGGATCCTTCTTTCAGTATTTCGGCATAAAAACCGGACATGCCCCATTTTTCAGAACGAAAATCATGTTCGTTCGCAGCTCTATCGAAAATAGCTTCGCCGATCGCAGCACCATAGACTAGAATAGTCCTGCAAGGCGCACGGCGTTTGGTAATGCGAAATTCCAAAGTATCGCCCGCTTTGAATACATCGCCATAACGAATATTTTTGTAATCAATGCCGGTCGTCGTAAAATTTTCTCCCAGTGCCCCTGGGAATATTGAAAAGCCTGTCTTTGCAAGTGTATCAATATTTTCTTGAGCAATCATCAAAATGACTTGTTGCGCCCCTCCATGCACATCTTTATACCGCCAATCATCACCCTCAACCCGTTCGAAGCTGACAAACGCCGATGCAACCGGTCTCTTGGGCACGCCACCGGAAGAGACATTAATTTGAATTATTTGACCAATCATCACTCGTGAATAGTTAGCGTTTTTTTAAGACGGATAGCCAAGTCAGTAACTTCCGCATCCGGTTCGATCCCAACACTGACATGGCCGTCTTTGATTCGAGACATGTATTCAAAAAAATGGCCGTAACGAATTACGATATACTCGCATCCGCCGCAATCGATATTGCCACGTTGCGTGGCCAGTGTAAGCAACGTCGGGTTGACAATCAACTCCTCATATTTATCCGATTCGGACGAACTGGTGTTTTGTAAATCTTGCTTGCTCGACGAAATCAATTCACCGTTTTTGTAAATCGCAACGTACCTAATTTTTTCCGATAGCTCGAAGATTTGATTTTTTAAATCGTTCATGATTTATTCTTCCTTTCGAACTAAATCACCGGTGCAATGTTTTCGCTTACAACGACCGTATTCGACTGAACAGCAATGGCACGCTTCAAATACTCACCAAGGATCCGCATGCCTTCCGCAATTTTCGAAGGCTCGTATGAAACGTAGCCGAGCCTCATACCGTTATCATCGTCTGCATGAGCGGAGAAAAATCTTTTCGGCGTAAACAGCACGCTGCGTTGGCGTGTTTCCATAAGCAATTCATAAGCGTTTAACTCGGGAGGCAGTTCCGCCCACTCGAAAAGCCCGCCGCACGCCCGTTCATAGAACACTTCTTCCGGAAAATAATTTCGTGAAGCTTCGTACATCGCATCACGGCGTTCTTTAAGAATTTTTAATTTTTTCTTCAGGTATTTATCGAAATAACCACGTTCGCAAAATTCAAGAATAGCGCCTTGAATTAAATAATTGTTTTGCCAGTCGGTAATACGTTTAGCGTAACACAATTTGTTAAAAAAACCTTTGTTGGGCGCAACGACCCAGCCGAGGCGGATTCCGTGAAAGAGAATTTTTGAAAAACTTCCGAGCACAATCACTTGTCCTGTTTTGTCCAGCGCCGCCAGCGGCAGTACTTCTTCACCGTCGAGCCTCAGTTCATTGGCGTACTGATCTTCGATGATTGGAATCTGGTATCGCTGCGCTAACTCCAGTAACTGTTTACGCCGTTCGAGCGGCATGACCGTTCCGGTCGGATTTTGGAACGTTGGAATCGTATAAATCATTTTAATTTTCTGCCGCTCAAGAATAGTTTCCAGCACGTCGGTTCTCATGCCTTGACGATCGGCGGGAATACCGATGACATTGACACCAAGCGAACGGAAAATACGCAGCGCGCCGCGATAGGTCAATTCCTCTGTAACGACTGTGTCGCCGGGATTAAGCAGCAAACGGCTGATCAGATCGATGCCTTGTTGAATCCCGCTGACAATGATGATGTCATCGCTGTGCACGGTCATACCGCGGCGGACAAAAAATTTAGGTAAGTATTCCAGAAATGGGCGAAATCCCTGCGTGTCACCCATTTCCAATAAATCAACGCCGTATTTCTGAATCGTGTGATACGTACAATTTTGAAATTCGCGTAAAGGGAAAATGTTTTTGTCCGGCACTACGGAAGAAAAAGCAATAACGTCTTTAGGTTTATGGCAGGTCCGAACGATGTTTTCAATGGTCGTCATCGTAATGTCTTCGGGGCTGATCCAATTATCAGAGTACAATCCGTCGTAAGAAAATTGTGCACTCGACATCAACGATGAAAAAGTCTCGCGATGCGATTCGGGTTTAATGTATTTGTTGACAAAGGTGCCACGCCCGACTTCAGAAAACACAAACCCTTTCACTTCTAATTCACGGTAAGCCTGAACGACCGTATTGCGATGCACATTCAGTTGATCCGATAATTCCCGAGTTGCCGGCAACCGTTCCAGCGGCTTCAGTATTCCCTGATGGATCAGCTGCGTCAAACGCGATTCAATCTGAATATACAGCGGAATACCGTTGTCTTTGTTAAGTTCGAAAAACATAATGGCTCCTTCAAAGAAGCTTGGACGTTAATCTACAATAAATAATTTTGCGCCTTTTTCCGTGTATGACCGATGCGGAAAAAGATCATCGGCTACCTGATAACTCATACCCGGCTTTAACGTAAATTTTCTCCCGTCTTCAAGTTCGGTAGTTAATTCACCTTCCATTACCAATAGTACGTGCCCTTTTTTGCACCAATGATTGGCATGATAACCCGGCGTATATTCGACCATACGAACGCGGATATTGCCTTCCTGAAAAGTTCTCCAGTAGGCCTTACCTGAATCGCCGGCATGTTCAGTCGTGTCAACTGCTTTCCAATCAACAACCTGAAAAGGAACAGTTTCGATTTTCATAATTCCAATTCCATTTTAATATCGGCCCGTTTGAATTCCATGTGATCGAGAGGAATTTCGCGGAAGCCTAATTTTCTATACAATTGCACGGCATTGGCCGAACCGGTCGTACTGGAATACAATTCAATTTTTTTTGCGCCCATCTGTTTTGCTTTATCGACAATGGCTTTTCCTAACTCATGACCGATTTTCAAACCGCGAAAACGTTCATCGACAGCCATTTTGATCATTTCTACGACTTCCGTATTCATTCTGATCAACGCGCATGTTCCTACGATTTGGTTATCATATTGAGCAAGAATAATGCATCCGCCGTCTTTCAAAATCGCTTCTTCCGGATGATCCAATTGATAATGATCGATGGGTTCCATTTCAAAACTTTTCTCGATCCATGCTACATTAAGCGCTTTGAACACCGGTTGATGTTCTTGGGAATAATCGATGATAAGTACTTTATTTTCCATTATTATATTTCAATAAAACCTTCAAAATATTTCGCCGCTTCTCCGGCAATGTGCACGCGATCCCCGTGCATTTCACAAAAAATTTCCCCGCCGCGTTTGGAAAGCTGTTGGGCGTACAATTCTTTTTTGCCAAGAGCTTCCGCCCAGTAAGGAATCAGATTGCAATGGGTCGAACCCGTCACCGGATCTTCAGGAATACCGGCGAGCGGAGCGAAATAGCGGGAAACGAAATCCGCCTGATTACCCTTCGCGGTAATAAGCACATCGGCGTCGAGAGTCATCAACAAATTCATGTCCGGAATAACGGTGCGAACTTGTTCTTCCGAATCGAGCACGCAAAAATAGTCCCGCGATTTCAACACTTCAATCGGTTGCACGCCAAGGCCTTTGATTAAATTGGCCGGAACTTCACAGGCTATCGGATCGCGCGTCGGGAAATCCATTACCAAATGATGACCACGGCGATAAACCCACAACGGCCCGCTTTGAGAAAGAAATTCAATCCGGTCGCCGTGATAGTGCATCAAATTAAAAATTACGTACGCCGATGCGAGTGTAGCGTGCCCGCACAAATCCACTTCAACACGCGGTGTAAACCAACGCAAACGAAAAATGTCACCTTCACGTACAAAAAACGCCGTCTCGGATAAATTATTTTCCGCAGCGATGTTCAGTAAGATCGTATCATCTAACCACGATTCCAACGGACACACGGCAGCCGGATTACCTGAAAACACACGGTTGGTAAATGCATCAATTTGATATAAAGGAATTCTCATAAATCTCTCCTTATTGAATCACTGTGACGGTATCGCCGGCGCGCACTGAGCCCGATTTCTGATCGTGAATGATATTCTGGCCAAACATGACTTTGCCATTGATGGTACGATACGTCGCCAGTGTGCGTAATGGTTCTTTTCCCGGCACTCCGGTTTCAAGGTTGATCGTCGGAACCACACAGCGCGCACATAATTTGACCGCGCGAAAAGTCATAGAACCGATTTGTATTTTTTTCCAACTGTCTTCGGCAAACGGTTCGCAACCTTCAACCACAAAATTCGGACGAAAGCGTTTCATCGTTATTTTTTCTTCGAGCTTTGAATTCAAGTCCGCGAGCGATGCCTCAGAAATGATCAATGCCGGATAAGCGTCGGCAAAACTTACGTGCTCGTCAAGTGACGAATAATTTCTGTCAATCAGTCTCGTAAAGCCATGAGCCATTTTTACCAATCGACACCGTAATTTTAAATATTCGCTGAACCACTCGGCTGCTTCATCGCCACAATCCTCGGCATCGCAACGATCATCCCACACTTGAACTTTTTGTCGAAAGTGATTATGAGAAACGTCAATTTGAACTTTGTTCATTCCCGGGGCTGACAGTGAAAGAACTTCTCCATCGGCTTGCGGCTCGACAAATGTCAAAGTATGAAAGTCACGTTGCGTCATCGCCACACCTTCCGAATCGACGATCAGAAAACGACGGTCTCCTTCAATTCCATATTCGTCAAACGTCACATGATCAACTAAAAGGCCACGGCACGCTTTGATCGGGTAAACATAAATTGATGAAAGATTCATACTCGTCCTATTCTGACGTATACCGGCCAACGAACCGGAATTTCTTTTCCGGGGTTTCCCCATGCGGTTAATAAATCATGTTTTATTTCATCAACCGGATCTTGGCCATTGATTTTAATGTATTGCTGCACGCTCGACCATGTGTGGAGATAACCTAAAAAATCTTCAAAATTAAAAAATTTATCGATGAAGAATTCCGGCGCTTTGAATTCGTCAATCGGAAAAGGAATGGTTTTATATTGTTCATCCACCCAGCGCCGTTCTTTCGGCCAATAAGACCCGACAACTTCCGTATAAAAATGATTGATAATCTGATCGATCTCAGCATTCACTTTTAAAAGATCATACGTCCATACCGCAACAATAGCTTTGGATTTAGCTACGCGACGGACTTCTGAATAGAATTGATCGAAATCAAACCAATGTAACGCTTGTGCGACGGCGACAAAATCAACGGTTCCGTTTTGCAGGCTCGTTTGTTCAGCCGGTTCGATTCTGTATTCAATTTTATCATGGTGAAAGGCTTTTTCGATTTGTTTGGCGCTTGGATCGGTGGCAATGACACGATCAAAATATTCAACTAATGCTGCCGCCACCTGCCCGTTACCTGTACCACAATCCCATGCAAGTTCTCGCCCTTGCACATGCGAAAGGATGAATTCGTACATTGCTTTCGGGTAATCGGGACGGAATTTAGCGTACAAATCCGATTGCTTTGAAAAATGATCTTTAAAAGTTGCTTCCATTTACTTCCCTTTGCTCTATACCGAACGAAGCGAGGAATCAGTTTCGTAATCTCTGCGCTTTCAGTGTTCTCTGGTATAAATAATTTATTTCACTCTCTCATCCGACTTCAACCACCACGCACTGAGATGCTGCGTAAATCCGATACGTGGATAATAATCCACAGCCTTAGGTGCGGCTAAAAGGATGACGCTGGCTTGTGGAGCCGCCGCTTGTGTCCGGCGGATCAATTCCTTTCCGATACCGGCTTTTTGATGCGACAATCGTACGGCAAGATCCGATAAATACGTTGCGTATACAAAATCCGTTATGGAACGTGAAATACCAACCATCAAATTTCCTTCCCACGCCGTCACAACTAAATTTGCATTTTTCAACATTTCGCCCATTCGTTTACGATCGTCCACGGGCCGCCGTTCGCCTAAAGTCGAAGCGCGATATAACTCAATCATTTCATCCAAATCCAGATCATTCCCGATGCGGTAGTCGATCATATTTATCCTTAAAAATTTATTTTTTTATAATCATCCACAATCCGGCAATGCACAACAGGATGCCGGTAATATTGATCCATGATATTTTTTCTTTAAAAAACAGCAATCCAAGCGGAATCAGCAGCAACGTTGCCGTCGCATTTGAAAAAATGGCGCCAAAGCTGACGTTCCAACCGATGCGGTACGCCAGCAAAAATCCAACTTCAATTCCTACGATTGCAATTCCAACCGTATACGTCGACCAGTTGATTTCCTTCACTTGATTGGCAATGCTTTGCCCATCGGCGAAAAACGGATACAAAACGATTGACGCCACGAGCGCAACTCCGTAGGCAACGATCGTCGATACTATCGGATTCACGCTATGCGGGATCGATTTTTGGGAGAGATGATAAATGATGTTAGCGGCGACAACCAGGACAATTGGCCAATAAAAAGCATTCAAAATTTTATCCTTTCAAATAACGTTCTTTAATAACGTTCATGTGATGCAATTCGTGCCCTGCGATAATAAAACCAAGAGCGCGTACGGAGATTTTATAATTGCTTGCCGTTCCGGTTTGCGCCAACATTTCACTGTCGAAATTTTTAAATAGTTCAATGGTTGCGCGGCGAACAGCTGAAAATTCCGATATCAGACTGCTGATAGATCGAGCAGAGGCTTTGGCGTTCGGTACGTATAAATTTTCGTCAAACCCGGGAAGAACGGTTTGATCTTTGCGTGAAATCCGCATCGCGCGGTAAGCAAATACCCGTTCGCCATCGGTAAGATGATTGATGATCTCCTTGATCGACCATTTATCCGGAGCATAACGGTGGTTTAACTGTTCTTCCGATAACGACAGGATGAATTTTTCCGTCTCACGAAAATCTGATTCTAATAGCTGTAACAAATCGCTTTCCGGGGGAATGCGATCGATATACCGTTTAAAATAGTCGTTGTAGTCACCGGTTGCGGGGCGCGTTTTAAAATCCATGTTTTCTCCTATGAATAAATCGTAACTTATTGATCGGTCTTATCGATTTCCCAACGATACTCCATGTATTGGGCTGTTTCAACCGCTTGCGCTTTGCCCAATAATTTTTCTACAACGTGAAGCGACATATCCAGTCCGGCCGAAATACCGGCCGATAAAATGATCCGGCCATTGTCAATAAAACGTTTTGATGTGTCGACGCGCGTTTTTGGCGCGACTTCTTTCAATAAATCGACTGCACCGTGATGCGTAGTCGCCGATAAACCGTCAAGCAATCCTGCCTTGGCTAAAATTAACGCGCCCGTGCACACAGATAACATTAATTCAGCTTTTTGATTAACTTCACGAATCCACTCGAGCAACACCGGATTATTCATTTCTTTGCGCGTTCCAAACCCTCCGGGCACCACCACAATATCGGGAGCCGGGCAATCGTTAAAATCAAAATGCGGTTTAACACTCAAAGCATTCCGCGCCAAAATTAATTGATGGTGTTGGGCAACCGTGTACACATTGAATGGATTGGAACCATCCCGTTGTCCCGTCACGGAAAAAACTTCAAACGGACCGCAAAAATCGAGCACTTCGACTTCGTCAAAAATAATTACGGCAACATTACGTTGTTTCATACGCCTACTACCTTACTGCGCCTTTCCATCAAAACGACGTCGCGCCACACGCCTTTGAGTTGTCCCAATTTTTCGCGTACGCCGACTTCGCGAAAACCACACGATTTATGCAATTCGATGCTGGCGGTATTTTCTTTTAAAATTCCGGCTTGCAGAGTCCAGATACCATTCGCTTCTGATGTTTCTACAAGCGATTGCAATAATTTTTTACCGATGCCTTTGCCTTTGAAAGAATTACCGATATACACGCTGACTTCGGCCACGCCGGCGTAGACGCAACGCCCTGAAACGGCTGTCAATGCGGCCCAACCTTGAACGGTACCGTTTTCTCTGAAAACAAGCCGGCATTCCTCCACGTGTTCGGCATCCCACTTCGGCCAATCCGGAACACTGACTTCCAGCGTCGCATGCCCGGTCGCAATGCCTTCCTCGTAAATCGCCTGAACAAACGGCCAATCGTTTTCAGTCATGCTTTGAATCACAATCACACCTTCAGAAAATATTGATGCGTTTCGACGTTCCTGACATAACCAAGTTTTTCGTACAAACGTTGCGCGGTGATATTTTCAATTCCGGTCTCCAATTGCAATCCTTTAGCATGCGTTTCCACTGCAAATTTCCGTGCCGTTTCCATTAAAGCTTCGCCAACGCCCTTTTTGCGTGCTTCCGGGATGACAAACAAATCATTCAAAATCCAAATTTTTTTGATTGAAACCGATGAAAACGACGGATACAATTGAACAAAGCCCAAAGCTTTCCCGGAATCATCCAAAGCCACAAAGACAATGGATTCAGAATTCTTCAGCCTGTCGGATAAAAATTTTTCTGCGCCGGTGATATCGGAGGTTTGATGATAAAACCCGCGATACGCGTCGAATAGCGGTGCAATCACTGCTGCGTGCTTTTCTGTACAGCGAATAACATTCATTGAAACCAGCCTTCCGTGCGCGGATCCGTCATAGTGTTCTTCAGTTTTGTAAATAGTGAATCCGCATTTTTGATATAAGGGCAAAGCCGTCGGATGATCGAGGCTGCATGTATGTACCCAAAAACGTTTTGGATTTTTTTTCCACGCGGCGTCAACGGCCCATGTGAGCAAATATTTTCCCAAACCTTGCCCGACAAAATCCGGAATCAGTCCAAAATATCCGAGCTCGATTTCACCCGGCTGGCGTAAATCCAACTCCGCATATCCCGCCGGCGTGCCTCCGACGTATAAGACATTCACTTCAATTTTTGGATCTTGAATGATCGTTCGCAACTCCACGTCTTTCATTTTTCTTCGATCGACCCACAGCCACGACGCGCCGACGGTGTTATATAAATAGCGGTAAAACGAAACCGTCGGTTTTTCTGCACGAATGACTGACGTCCCCGGTTTTTGTTCGAAAAAAAACTTCGGCTTTTCGAACATCTCCAAATAAGTCGTGATTACCTTTATTGAATTACTATTGTTCATTAATCATTACTTAATTGTTCATTGTGAACATTTCTGAATAAATAGTCGGTCGTGCAATCTCCATCACGTGTTGTGGACGCGCTGCAATCTGAAACCCGTATTGTTCATATAATCCGTGCGCATCGCGTGTCATCAGCATCCACCGGCGCAAACCCTGAAGATCGGGATAATTCATAATGCATTCCATCAACCACTTCGACAACCCGCGACCGCGGTACGTTTCGATGACGAAAACATCGGCCAGATAAGCGAACGTCGTGTAATCCGAAATCACGCGCGCAAATCCGATTTGTTTCGATCCGTCGTAAATGCCGAAACACAGCGAATGCTCGATACCGCGCAAAACAATCGTCGGCGTAATGTCTTTCGCCCAATACGACGTGGTCAGAAAACCATGAATCGTTTCGATATCTAATTTTCGTTTGTCCGTGCTGATCGTAAATTCATTTTTGTAATATTCCATATTTCCTCACACTGAGTTTTTTGTCACTCCGAACTCGGTTCTGAGTGAATTCCCCATCATCCTATTTTTTGTGCGGGTTTTTTTTCTTCATCCATTCCGCAACGTTTTTCTCGGTTGCGTCGTCGCTCTGTGACAATTGATGAACAATATTTTCAAAATCCCGCTCATGCCGGTTTTGGCTCAGCTTAAACGCCGCTTCGAATTTTTCAATTTTGATTTTAAATCCTACGATCCCTTTCATTTCATTGTCCAGATACTCTTTAGTCATGGAATGGATCGTATATTTGTTTTCATAACGCGCTTCATGTTTGTCAATTAACCGTTGAAGCATGGTATATAATTCGTCATAATTTTCAACGATCGAAAGTTTGCCATACACGTGAATGGCGGTGTAATTCCACGTCGGAACATTCATATGATCGTACCACTGCGGCGTGATGTACGCGTGCGGGCCCGTGAAAATGGCCAAGACCGTCTGATCGGTTTTCAATTTTTTCCAATGCGTATTCGCTTTTGAAAAATGTCCGTACAAAAATTCGTCTTCGTCCGTTTGCACCAGATCCAACGGCAAATGCGTTGCCACCGGCGTCTTTTCGTCGCAGCTTACAATGGTCGCAAAGTTATTCGTTTTTATAAATTCACGAATAATGGCTTCGTCTTTTTCTTCATATCGTTTAGGAACGTACATCTCAACCTCTCAAATACACAAAAATCGTGTTTTTCCTTTTAGGCAACTTTCTTTACGGATTCCTGCGATTTGTAAATGCCCGTTTTTTTCGCGGCGTGGCCGATCAGTTCCCAATTGAAAATCACGATCGCAATCGCCATCAAACTGTAAGCAACTACCGCCAGCCAATCCAATTCCTCGCCGTAAATCGTCACGCCAATGATGAAACTGATGATCGGATTTATATAAATCAAAAATGCGAGCTGTGACGACTCCATCCCGTTCAGCGCGTAAAGATTCAACAGTAACGGCGTAATGGTAAAAAACAACGCAACCAGCGAAATAAACAACCAGAAATGAAAGTCCAATTGCGCGACCGGCGTTTTGATCGGATCGATCAACAGCATCATTAAAACGCCCGCAACCATTTGCATCGACAAACTGATCCGGCGATTGACATACAAATTCCTCCGCTGCGTGATCATGTAAAACGAATACGACAGCGTGATCGCGGCGATGTACAGAATCTGATTCACGTCTACGTTAGCCATGAGATAACAACTAATGCCGCTGAGTATGATGCCGGTCCATTTATTTTTGTTCAATTTTTCGCCGAGAATAAAAAACGCAAGAAACGTAGTGGCGATCGGCAGGATCAGGTAGGCGAATGCTGCGCCGTGAATGCTCACGTGATTCACCACGTACACATACGTCACCCAGTTCACCATCAATAGCGCGCCGCCCACGAGTGTCAGCGTCATCATGATCCAAAAATCTTTTTTCGACTGGCGAAACACATCCGCCACCGCATTCCATGATTCTCTCAAATCCAGCGAAAAAACAACCGTCATCGCGATTGCGGCCACGAACACGCGATAGAAAATAATCTCGTAATCATCGAACGCGCTCAACTCTTTGAAAAGCAGCGGCACAAATCCCCAGATCACATACGAACTCAAACCTGCTGAGAAATGTTTTTTGGACGACATACGACGCCTTTATGGTGTTTATCTATAATTGGACTGTATGATGTGACAAAAATAACGAATTATAGACCAATTTCAAACATTTTATACAGGCCAATTGCAGATATTGGACTAAAATGATAGGCCAATATACAGTACAGACTTAATTCTGTAAAGTGCCATTTTAAGAAAAAATTTCCTAGTCCATTTAAATCAATACGAATGGGTTATCTACGAATTAGAGAAATTGGCACATGGGGATGGGAGCCTCCTTCACTATTATTCCCACGAAAGCGGGAATCCAGCGAAACAACTAAATTTCTTCTTGCAAATTCTGGATTCGTCCAGTACAATTAATCGTATCTCTATCAAAATTAAGTTAACGAGAAGCAATTCAAGAGGAAGATAATGCTAAAAGATAAAACGTGGGTATCAATTGGTAAGATAACTACAGTAATAAGTTTAATTTCAATGATTATAACTCTGATTATTTTAATAAAAGGGTGGATGGATGAAGACTTATCTGCAACTGGTCGGAGATCACGGTTTGAAGTTCCTTCTTCTTGGAGAAAAGATATGGATAGTCTCCAAACGACTTTTTGGAACTATAGACGATTACAATTTGCAATATAAACTTAGTAGAAGTTTTCATGATCTACGTAACCAGTTTTTAGACTATTATCAAATCTGGTTTTTTGAAATAAAAAATGAAAAAGAAGGAGAGTTAAACGATTTAATACTTCATCTTCCTTTCAACGGTTACTATTCAATTACAACAGATGAACTTGACGCACATTCGGCAGGTATCTTTTCAAAGCAAATCAAAATTGGAAATTTAAGGCCTATAAACAGAATTCGAATAACAGTCTGGGAAAAATATCATATCGGGTCATCTTTTTCATCGCAAGAAGATTATATAAAAGTATCACATACTCAAGGGACATGCAGAGTTAAATTTCCAGTAGATGCAACTGGCTTCTGGGCATGGATTATCAAACTTTCTGATCACTGGATATTGATTGTATTCATTTTGCTATTTGTTATTAGGTTTAGTCTCTCGATGAAAAAAGAAGTGCCCGACAAAAAATGAGTGGAACAACATCCCGCCCTACAAAAATAAATCCGTACAAAATCCGTCTGTCCGTGTCATCCGTGTGCAATAATCACTTCTTTATCTTCCGACAATTTTTCTTGAGCCACGAAACCACTTCGTTTTTCGAAAGCCTGCCATTAGCAAGTTTCATCATCGCCAAGTACGCTTCTCCTTCTGTAGCAACAATTTCATAAGCGTTATTAAAAAGAAAAACGTACATGGACACGAAAGCTGTACGTTTATTCCCGTCTACGAATGGATGATTTTTACAAAGGTGAAAGCCGTAAGCCGCGGCTTGTTCAAAAATATTTTTATGGATGAGACGGCCGCCGGCACTCATTTTTGGCTGAGCCAAAGCCGATTCCAGCAAACCGTGATCACGTATCCCGGGCAAACCGCCGTAACGATGGATCTGGTTGGCGTGAATGAGCTTGACAAGTTCAAGCGGCAAAAATTTAACGGCCATTATTTGGCAAGTTTATGAAGGGTATTACGGTATTTACGATTGACTTGATCGTACGCTTCAGCCCATTCGGCGAACTCCGGATTGAAGGGTGATAAAACGATGCCTTCATTCGTTTCAATTATGTGAAGTTCATCCCCCTCTGACAGATTGTAGGTTTCAATAATGGCCTTAGGCAGAGTAATTCCAAAACTATTGCCTACTTTACGAACGGCTGTTTTTTGCATGTGACATTCCTTTTTTTGAAATTATAACAAATGTAATAACAAATGTCAAGTGCATTAAAAAAGAGCGGAACATTAGCGTTCCGCTCTCTAAAATAAATCCGATAAAATCCGTCTTATCCGCGTGCCTTACTTTTTCTCCTTCACCACCGCTTGAGCGGACGCCAATTTCGCAATAGGAATACGGAAAGGCGAACAACTGACATAATTCAATCCAAGCTGGTGGCAAAATTCCACCGAGTGTGGCTCGCCGCCGTGTTCACCGCAAATGCCGATCTTCAGGTCCGGGCGCGCCTTGCGTCCTTTTAAAATCGCAACCTGCATCAGCCAGCCGATACCTTCGCGATCCAAAACCTGGAACGGATCGACCGGTAAAATTTTCTTATCGACATAATGCGGAACAAAAGTTCCGATATCGTCACGCGAAAAACCGAATCCAAGTTGCGTAAGATCATTCGTACCGAATGAGAAAAATTCCGCTTCAGCGGCAATTTTATCCGCCGTCACGGCCGCACGCGGCACTTCGATCATCGTTCCGACGAGATGCGGGATTTTTTTCAAACCAAATTTTTCAAGCGTCTCCTTATATACACGAGCAATTACTTGCTTCTGATGCGCCAGTTCCGTATCAACGGTCACCACGGGAATCATGATTTCGGGAAATGCTTTTTGTCCTTCTTTGAGTAATTCCGCCGTCGCCTCGAAAATCGCGCGGATTTGCATTTCGGTGATTTCCGGGTATGTGATGCCCAGACGCACGCCGCGATGACCCATCATCGGATTATTTTCATGCAGATCGTCCGCGCGGGAATTCAATTGATCCGCCGAAATACCGAGACTTTCCGCTAATCGCTGACGTTCTTCATGGCGATTGGGAATAAATTCATGCAGCGGCGGATCCAGTGTGCGGATCGTGACGGGATAACCTTTCATCGCCGCGAGTGTTTGTTTCATATCGTTTTTTACGTACGGGAATAATTCATCTACTGCGGCCTGACGTTCCTTCTGGGTTTTTGAAACGATCATTTTGCGCAGAATGAAAAGCGGCGTCTCGGAATTTTTGCCGTAGAACATGTGTTCCGTCCGGAAAAGCCCGATGCCTTCGGCGCCAAAATCCATCGCGCGTCCCGCGTCTTCGGGCGTATCCGCATTGGTGCGGATTTTCAGGCGGCGCACGTCGTCGCACAGTTTCATGAATGCATTGAAGTCGGCGTTTTCTTTGGTCGAGCGCATCATCGGCAACTGGCCTTCGTAGACGTAACCTTTGGAGCCGTTGAGCGTGAGCCAATCGCCTTCTTTGACAGCCGTTCCGTTGGAGTGGAACGCGCGTGAATCGTAATCAATTTCCAGCGACGATGCGCCGACGACGCAGCATTTGCCCCAGCCGCGGGCGACCAGCGCCGCATGACTCGTCATACCACCGCGCGCCGTAAGAATCGCTTCCGCCGCACGCATACCTTCCACATCTTCGGGATTTGTTTCTTCACGAACTAAAATTACTTTTTTACCTTGTTTCGCCCAATTCACAGCGTCTTGCGCATTGAATACGACCATTCCGGAAGCAGCGCCCGGCCCGGCGGGAAGACCTTTCGCAAAAGGTTTCGCTTTGATTTCTTCATTCGGATCAATGATCGGATGCAACAGTTCGTCGATCTGATCCGGCGTAACGCGCATGATCGCTTCATGTTTGGTGATCAATTTTTCTTTCAGCATTTCCAACGCGATCTTGACGGCGGCGACGCCGTTGCGTTTACCGACACGGCATTGCAGCATCCAGAGTTTTCCATCTTCAATTGTAAACTCAATGTCAAGCATGTCGCGGTAATGTTTTTCCAGTTTTGTACGGATCGCATCGAGCTGTTTGTACACCTGCGGCATCGCTTCTTCGAGTGATTTTAAATGATGACTGTGCTCGTTTTTACCGGAAACGTTGATCGGGTTCGGCGTGCGTGAGCCGGAAACGACGTCTTCGCCCTGCGCATTCGAAAGCCATTCACCGTAAAACATCTTTTCACCGGTCGCCGGATTACGCGTAAACGCCACGCCGGTCGCGGATGTATCCCCTTTATTGCCGTACACCATCGCTTGCACATTGACCGCAGTGCCCCATTCGTCGGGAATGCCTTCGATGCGGCGATACGACACGGCGCGTTTGCCATTCCACGCTGCGAAAACAGCTCCGATGGCGCCCATCAGTTGCTCTTCGGGATCTTCCGGAAATGGTTTTCCTAAAACTTCCTGAACTTTATTTTTATACAATTCGACAATTTCTTTCAGATCGTCCGCCGTTAAATCAGTATCGGAATGTGCGCCGCGCCGTTTTTTCATGTCGGCGAGAATATGTTCCAGTTGTACACGAATGCCTTTGCCTTCTTCCGGTTCGATGCCTTGCGCTTTTTCCATGACGACGTCGGCGTACATTTGGATGAGCCGGCGTTGGGTGTCGTACACGAAACGCGGATTATTGGTTTTGCGAATCAACGCGTCGCGTGTGGTATTATTGAGACCGACGTTGAGAACGGTTTCCATCATGCCGGGCATCGATTTGCGCGCACCGGAACGAACGGACACCAGCAACGGATTTTCCGGGTCGCCGAAAGTAGCATTCATCGCTCTTTCAATATGTGTCAATGCTTTGCGCACGTCGTTTTTAAAAGTTTTGGGCATCTGACGCTTGTTGGCATAATAGTACGTACATATGTCCGTCGAAATCGTAAATCCGGCCGGTACCGGAATGCCCATGCGTCCCATTTCAGCCAAGTGAGCGCCCTTACCGCCGAGCGTATTCATCATTTTGGCATTGCCATCGGCTTTGCTCTGTTTGAAAAGATAAATCAGTTTCTTCGATCCGCCGGATTTCTTCATGATATTCCTCCGTATGAAAATTTATGACAAAGATAATTGTAATATAACACTAGACTTCAAATGGTGTAAGTTTTCAAACATATCAGCAGACTATTGTTTCACTTCGCTTTCTTCATGTAAAAAAACCATGCAAAAAATGTACACGCTAAAGTACTGATCGGCGCATTCGGGCACATCGACATATAACCAAAAAAATTGCTTGAAGATGCGGTCGATGACGGAACAAGCGTTGCCAATGCGGCGATCCCCAGTAAAGTTGTCGGCCAGAATTTGATTAAAAAATTGGTGTTTTCTGATTCGGAGCTCATGATTGGGTCTGAGTTATATTTGGGTCGGTTAATGCAAACTAAAAATTTTTATTTGAAAAAACAAACCCGGAACGGCATTCAGCCGTTCCGAGTATGACGTTAATTTCAATCGTGGATGATCACAGGTAATTCATTTTTCTTGCTGCGGCTTCGAGCTGTTCATGAAATTTCGGATCGGCGATCGAAATCAACGCTTTAGCGCGTTCGCGAATACTTTTTCCAAACAGATCGACGGCACCGAATTCCGTCACGACATAATGCACATCGCCGCGCGACGTTACGACGCCGGCGCCTTCCGTCAGCGTCGGGACGACGCGTGAGATAGCGCCGTCTTTGGCGGTCGACGGGATTGCGATCACCGGTTTGCCGCCTTTTGATCGTGCCGAGCCGCGAATGAAATCGACTTGCCCGCCGATGCCGCTGAAAATGTGGCGGCCCATCGAATCGGAACAAACTTGCCCCGTCAGATCGATTTGGATAGCCGAATTAATAGCAATCATATTGTCATTCTGAGCGACGATAAAAGGATCGTTGACGTACTCCGACGGATGAAATTCAATGATCGGATTGTTATTGACGAAGTCGTATAATTTACGCGTTCCCAAAATAAAACTCGAAACGATCTTGCCGGGATGCAGCGACTTTTTTTCGTTATTGATGATGCCTTGTTCGACCAATTCCATGATACCGTCGGAAAACATTTCCGTGTGAATGCCTAAATCTTTTTTGTCTTTCAGATAATACAACACGGCATCCGGAATTCCGCCGATGCCCATTTGTAACGTCGAACCGTCTTCGATGAGTGAAGCGACGTTTTCCCCGATTTTGCGCGTTTGTTCCGTCATCCGAACGCGGGGCAATTCGACTACCGGCGTATCCACTTCAACCACGGCGTCTAATTTTGAAACGTGCACGAACGAATCACCTAACGTCCGGGGCATGTTAGGATTAATTTGAGCGATGACAATTTTGGCGGTTTCGGAAGCCGCTTTGGTATTTTCAATGCCGACGCCTAAACTGCAAAAGCCGTGAGCGTCCGGAGGCGATAAATGTAAAAGCGCTACATCTAATTTGATTTTTCCCTGGCGATACAACGAAGAAATTTCCGATAAAAAAATCGGAATAAAATCGGCGCGGCCTTCATTGACGGCTTCACGGCAATTCGCACCGACAAATAAGGCGCGATGATGGAAGTTTTTGGAATATTGCGGTAAAACGTAATCGGCATAACCCAAGGTCAGCAAATGGATTAATTCCACGTTCTCCAGTTCCGGTGCACGTTTCACCATGGCTTTGATCAACGTTTCCGGATTGGCGCAGCCGGGATGCACGTGAATCCGGTCGCCGGATTTAATCAATTTCACGGCTTCATCGGCCGTAGCGCGTTTGCTTTTGTAGTCATCTAACCAGTTCATAAACTCCGTTTATTTCAATTCAAAAAGTTCGACAATTTTAGGATGCAGACATTTTCCCTGGAAAGTATACAAACCCCTCCGGATCGCCGGATTGATTTTTTCAACAGTGTCGACGCCTGATCCTGCAACTTCCAGAATATAGGGCAGTAAAACATTGTTCAACGCAAATGTCGCTGTACGCGCGACGCTGGATGCCATATTGGGGACGCAATAATGAATGACGCCGTGTTTCACAAAAAAAGGATCTTTCGGATTAGTCGGACGGCTGGTTTCAACGCATCCGCCCTGGTCGATCGACACATCGATTATCACGGCGCCCGTTTTCATCGTTTTCACCATACTCTCAGTAATGAGTTTTGGAGTTTTGGCGCCATGAATCAATACCGCACCGATGACTACATCGGCAAATTGCAACGCTTTCGCGATGTTGTATTCATTGGCAATGATCGTCGTAATTTTTTTCGAAAATAAACGGTCTATCGTCTGCAATTTTTCTAAATCGGCATCCATGAGCAGAACCTGCGCACCCAATCCAAGTGCCGTTTGCGCGGCATGGTGTCCGACCACACCGCCGCCGAGAATCACCACCGACGCCGCCGGAACGCCCGGTAATCCGCCGAGTAAAATGCCCCGGCCTCCGGAATTGCATTCCAGCAACTGAGCCGCAACCATAATAGATAATTGACCTGCTATTTCGCTCATCGTATGTAGGACCGGCAATCGTCTCGTTTCTGTTTCAATCGTTTCCAGACCTACGGCGGCAATGTGTTTTTGCATCAGTTTTTCAACATGCAGTTTATCCGCGACCGCGAGGTGAAAGAATGAAAATACGATCTGATCGCGATTAAGCATATCGTATTCCGCATCCGTCGGTGCGCCGACTTTGAGCAGGAAATCGACACGGCGAATAGCTTCTTCGTGAGAGAAAACGATCTGGCCGCCCGCTTCTACAAATTCTTTATCGCTGATGCCGCTCGGCGTACCGGCGTCGCTCTCAACCATAACCGTGTGACCGGCACGAACCAGTGTTTTCACGCCTGCCGGCGTCAATGCCACCCGGCGTTCACCGGGTTGCTCTTTGGGAATTCCTATTATCATAGCCGTAAGTTGTTTTATGAAAGTTGCCGTTGCTGTAAAATCTTTTTCACTTCCGTTTTGAGTTCCGTCAAATCCGATGATTTGATCAGGTACGCATCCGCACCCCAACTGATAAAATTACTTTTATAATGTGCGTGGGCTGAATAAATAATTACGGGTATCTGAATATGGTTGCCTACTAGCCATCGTAAGTAATCGATTCCATCGCCCTGCGGCATCATAATGTCCAGAATAATCAAGTCAGGGTGATACGCGAGCGTTACAGGCATTGCATCCCGTCCGTTGTCGGCACATGACACTTCATAGCCTTGCCGTTCCAGTTCCAGTTTGTAAAGCAGGCGAAGATGATCATCGTCGTCGATGACTAAGATTTTCTCCATAAAGCCCTCCGATCCAGATCTCTTCCAAGAGGGGTTCATCATCGTCGCCTATCCCGTTCCGCAGTCGGTTTCAATTTGATCTGAATTCAACAGACACGTGTGCCTTCAACGGCTTTCTAACATACGTCTGAAATCCATAAAAACATATGACATTTGTCAAAAGTCCGAATGATTTTGATCACACGTAAATTCAAAAAATTAAATAAGATAATCGCCTAAAAATGAATTTCCATAAAGCATGGAAAACTAATTTTCGCGCATCGTTCGCATGGTGGATTCAAATTCAGGAAACATCTTATCGAGCAGCCACAATGCCTGCGCCAACTTTTTGTAGGCTGCTTCATCTTCGGATCGTTGCCCGCGCGATAACGCATTATTGATGTCATCGAGATCGCCCGCGATATGGCTCGTCAGGATCGACAGGTAGCGTAGATTCCGAAGCGTACTTTCGGAATATTTTGTTGCCACCCCCGTACGATCGCGCAATTCTTCCATCATGCCTTCCATTTTTTTGGATAATTCATCCAAACGCATATTGACACGATCGATGTCAAATTCTCTTTCCATCGGTTCGCTGGTACGTCCGGCTATCGTATGCATACGGTCGTGCAATTGATGAACTTTTTGTGCGAGTCTCAAACTACTGTCTAATATCATAGACACTCCTTTCTAACGAATTGCTTATTGTTGTGTCGGCAGGATCCACACAGGCTGATGGGCATAACGGATGATTTCCTCGGAAATGCCCTCAAGAAAAACATGACGGCGGCCGACGCGGCTGTCTTTGCCAAAAACGATCAGATCGGCATTTTCGATTCCGGCGCACTTCACAATTCCTCCGTATCCGTCGGATTCGGCGTATGAACGCTTACTGACAACGATTCCCCGCAGATCGAATCCCTCGAGAAATTTACTCAGCGCGACCACTCTTTCTTCAGTTGCCATTTCATCAGGATGGCAAAGAATAATTTCTGATTCAAAATCTCTGACCATTGCCATTACTTTTGAAAGCGTCAGTTCGCTGACCTCGGAGAAATCATAAAACAAAAGTATTTTTTTGAACGGCGGTTCTTTGTACTTGCCATGCACCGTCAGCACCGGACATTTCGTCAACGCCATCACGCGTTCCGCCGTACTGCCCATATAATAATCCGATAAAAAGCTTCGCCCGCGCGTACCCATGACGATCATTCCGATCTTTTCTTTTTCTGAAAGGCGAACGATCTGATCATAAGCGGCACCCTCGGAATAGTATGTTTTAACTTTAACCTTTTTTTCGATTTTCCCTGCTAACTTTCGCAATTTTTCTTTGGCAACTTTTTCGACTTCGTCTTTGAGTTGATAGGAACCGCGGTAACCGTAGGCGTTATTGGGATCGATCAGCGATGCAAATTCATTGACGTGGAGCAAGGCGACGACTGCACGGTAGCGTTTGGCGAGAAATATTGCATAATCCAAAGCCATTTCCGCGCTCGACGAAAAATCGGTCGGATAAAGAAGCATGTCGATCTTCATGGTTTCGTCCTTTCTATAAGGCCGTACGGCTTCGCGCCGGAAAGATCAACTTGGGTCGGAGTTCAGGATTTGAATTTCGGCGCCGGAACAGCGGATGAGTTGCCGGGACTGGAGGTCGTTGAGAATGCGGTTGAGCGAAGACGTTTTGACGTGAATCAGGCCGGCCAGTTCTTCTTTATCAAAATTATAATTAATAACCTGCCGGTCATTGGTGCCGTAAGTATTTTTCATCATATCCAGCGTCTCCAAAAGTCTGCCCTTGGCGCTGCGAAGCCGGATACGCGTGATGCGACATTCTTTTTCGCGCATTTCATGCGACAATTGATCCAGAATGTTTTCAAAAAATATACGATGGCTCCCGCCAAACTGGATCAAAGCATTTTTAGTAATCATCAACGTTCGGGCGTCTTCCATCGCAGTCGCTGATGTGTGGTGTAAGCCATCGGCAAAAATTGAATGAAGACCGAGCACGTCACCGGTGCAGGCGAACCGGATCAGAGTATCGCGATGCGCCGCATCTTTTTTGGTGATTTTGACTTTGCCATTCAACAAACAAAAGATGCCGTCTGACAATTCGCTCTCGCGGAAGAGTTGTTGATTTTTTTTATAGTGTACGATCCCTTGCTCGGATAGTACATTTTTTAATTCGTCGGCTGGAATATTTTTGAAAATCGGAAAACCGGATAAGGAAATGTGAGCGTCTCGATCACCCATGGCTGAAACCGTTGTTGCTAAAACTCGAATAAAATTATCAAAAAAAATATCATCCCCTCAGCATGATACTGTACAAAATACGTACAGTATCACAAGTGACCAATGATAAATATCATAGTTATGAATGATTTAAAAAGGATGGGGAAAAGCGGAGACGGTATCGGTCAATCGTAGATGTTGGCGGCTTGAATGAGTCCCTGATGATCGAGGATTTTAATTTTGCGGCCTTCGAGATCGATAAGTTTTTCGTGTTTGAAATCGGAAAGTAGACGGATGGTGGTTTCCGTAGCGGTACCAACAATATTCGCGATATCTTCACGTGATAAGGTAATATTCAGTGTAACATGGTCGTCCTCGAAACCGCAAAATTCACGCAACATCAGCAAGGTTTCAGCGAGACGTTCACGTACGGTATTTTGTGCGAGATTGGCAATGCGGTTCTCAGCGGTTTTCAGGTCGTGCGAGAGCAATTGGATCATCCGCATGGATAATTCCGAATTGTTTTGAATGAGCCCAATGAAAGCGCTTTTGGGAATAAAACAGATCATCGCATCTTCAAGAACGGCTGCGGACGAAGAGAACGACTCGCCGCTGATCAGGGACGAGTACCCAAGCACATCACCGTCTTTGGCAAGACGTATAATCTGCTCTTTACCATCCTCGTTGATTTTATAAACTTTGACCTTGCCTTTATTCAGACAATACAAACCGGTTGGTTTATTACCTTCGTAGAAAATAACCTGATTTTTTTTGTATAAATTGCCGCATTTATTGGCCGACAAAGACGAAAGTTCTGATTCTTTGAGGTCGTTAAAAATGGAATGGACGCGGGATTGGCAGTTATCGCAGAGCGGTATTTCGAATTTTTTATTCATTGATCCGATCTTTCGGCTTGTAATCTAACTTTTCATGTTTTGGAAGTCAATGTTTTTTTGCCGAAACGGGTCAATCTCCGATGGCAAACAGCGGCTGACCTTTTTCGACATTTTTTCCCGCAGAGACGATTAGTTTCTTGAGTATTCCTTCATGCGGCGCTTTGATTTCGTTTTCCATTTTCATCGCTTCCAGAATCAGAATACCTTGCCCGGCGGTAATGCGATCACCTTCTTTGACCATAATTTTGGTAACCAATCCCGGAATTGGCGCTTTGATTTCGCCGTCTGATTTGGTTTTTGAATTGCCAATCAACGACCGCATCAGATGCGTGCGTTCATCCTCGACAGTGAATTCGAACCGATGGCCGCGTATATAAACCGCGTGCTGATTTTTATTTTTGCTGACAATTGCCCGGTATGAATCGCGATTGACCAGCAATGAATACAACGCGCCTTTACCAACAGTCCTGAAATCAACATTAAAAGTTTCGGCATTCGGTTCCTTACCTATGCGAACCGATAATCCGTGGTCTGATTCGATGATCTCGATATCGTATTCTTTCGAAGCGGTAGCAATTTTGTACTTCATAGAAAACTGAAATGTCCCTTTTGGGTCGTGGTGAAAGTAAGACATTTTTTTAAAAAAGCAAAACAGAAACAATTGAAACTTGCTTCCTGCGCCATTCGTGTCTAAATTTGTTCGTCATCATTTTAACAAAACGCAGGCTCATGGCAACTATTCCAATCAAAACTACCTTAACCGAACAACCGGCCGTACGCGAATATACGATCGGCCTTGATCTGGGTGGAACGAATTTGAAGTATGGTATTATTTCCAACCTTGGTGAAATCGTTTACAAAAATCTGACTCCAGCTCAAACGTCGAAAGGCGGTCTCAAAGTCATCGAAGTGATGAAAGATGCTGTCGACGAATGTTTGATGTTTTCAAAAAAAGAAAGCTTTTCAATTAAAGCCATCGGCGCCGGTTGTCCGGGAACCATCGATTCGGTTAATGGCCGTTCTCTCGGTCCTGCACCGCACATTGTGGAATGGGAAGGAGTGGAAATAACAAAACCTTTGTCGGACATGGCCGGTGTGCCTGCATTTGCCGACAATGACGCCAATTTTATGGCTTATGGAGAAACAACCTGGGGCGCAGCGCGCGGATATCGACACGTTGTGGGATTGACTTTAGGAACGGGCGTCGGAGGCGGAATTATAATAGACGGATCCATCTATCACGGACATCGATTCAACGCAGCAGAACTCGGACACGTAGTGGTTGAAACCGATGGGCGTGCGTGTGCATGCGGTAATCATGGTTGTCTCGAAAAATACGTCGGGGCACACGCCATTGTCCGCGACGTGATCGATGCCATTGATCGCGGAAATTCATCGCGCATTATGGAACTGGTTCAATCCAAAAGCGACATCAATCCGGCATGGATATTCAAAGCGGCTGAACTCGGAGACGAATTGTGCAATCAAATCGTTGAGCAGATGATTAAATATCTTGGAGCAGGAATTTCAACGATGGTCAATGTGCTAAGTCCGGAAATAGTTGTCATCGGGGGCGGTGTATCGGATGCGGGTGATGAATTTATCAACAAAGTGCGGGATGAAACGCTCTCCCGTGTCATGAAACCGGTAAAACCTCACTTAAAAATTGTTCGGGCTAAATTAGGGAATGATGCCGGTATTATGGGAGCGGGAACATTTGCGATGAGAAAATTATAGAACACCTTTCGGCAAGCCGGGCATATAGTCGTTTTACTTTCGGTACGTTACCAAGAAATTTTCCGTCTCGGCGATCTGAACGTATTCCAACTGAATGCGGTCGAGTAATTGCGTTTCCAATCGCCCGTACAAGTATTCGGCAATTTTTTCAGACGTCGGATTGACGGTTTTAAAATACGGGTGATCGTTAAAAAAATTGTGATCGAATTCTTCGATCAATTTTCCAACAATCTTCTTGAGATCGGCGTAATCTATCGTCATCCCTCGTTCATCGGTAGTTTGGGCTGTCAGCCCGATTTTTAAAGTCCAGTTATTTCCGTGAATTCTCGCGCAGACACCCGGATAATCCCGCAGTGCATGTGCCGCTGAAAATTTTTCAACAATCTCAAGTTGATACATAAATTTTTATTCCGGTGAAAACGTTCTCAAAAATTGTAAAGCCGCCGGTACATTCTCAAAAACTATTAATTGAGAAAGCGCCGTATCGGAAAAATGAAACACAAAAACTTCATCATTTAATTCATAAACGGCCAAACGATGATTTAATTCCGTACGTTCTTCAATCAACGACGCATCAGGATTCGTTTTGAATACCTGAACGAAGATTTCCAGATTTTCATGAAGTAGGTCAATGTATTGCATGAGTAGATTGAAGAATTGAAAAGGAAGGCTAATTACTACGAAATTAAATTTTTAATTTCTTACTCGATCTATAAGTGGCTAGTGTCCAACTTATTTTTCATCGAATGTAATTCATGCGAGTAGATTACCACTTTATTTCGGCCGGTGTTTTTGGCCTCATATAACGCATCATCCGCGGCACGAACGAGTGAATCGTAATCCGCTGCATCGTCCGGATACTGGGCGACACCAACGCTGATATGAACATTAAAATCCATATCGTCGTAAGGCGAATAGAAGTACCGTTCTTGCAGGTCGGCGCGGATCCGGCTCATGACCATCGCGGCATCGCTGCCTTTGGTCATCGGCATGATGATCGCAAATTCTTCACCCCCATAGCGGCAAACAAAATCCTGGGTTCGCAACGATTTTCTCAGGTGTTGACCGATCGCACTCAAAACAAAATCACCGGCACGATGGCCATACGTATCGTTAAACGATTTGAAAAAATCGATGTCGATCATCACAAGTGACAATGGCTGTGTGTAGCGTTTGGTGCGATTGATTTCGATCGGCAAACGTTCATCAAAAAGGCGGCGGTTGTATACGGCAGTAAGCGCATCGATGTAGGTCAACTTCATAAAGTTGCGTGAAATCTGAATAGCGCGTTCAATCCGTACTTGCATTTCCTGTAAATCGAAAGGCTTGATCAAAAGCCCGTCGCCTCCGGCCCGAAAAACATTGATTTTAGTATCCAAGCTATTGATAGCCGTTAAGACAATAATCGGAATCAACATTGTACCGGGTTGCTGGCGAAGTTGGCGAATCATCTCCAAACCGTCCAACCCCGGCATGATCAGGTCGGTCAAAATCACATCCGGCTTCTCAGTCGTTGCAAGCTCCAATCCCTGTTCACCGGTTTTGCCCTCGTAAATTTCGAAATTACGTTTCCCCAAAAAATCAATGATCATGTTACGCACAGACGGATCGTCTTCAACTACGAGGATGCGCGGGCGGTAATCGCTTTCCGAATTGGGCTCTTGTTTGGTCTGTGTTTTTTTGTGTTTGTGTGACATCAGGATAAATTTTGCAAAAGTTTTCGTTTGGATTCGGTCAAAACGCCTTTTTGTTTGAGTTCATCCGTATACGCTTGCAACAATAAAGGATTGGACTCCTTGATGCTGACCGCTACAAGTAATTCCACTAAATCGTGTATGGCTTCAAGCCGGACGAATTTTCCGCCGGTTTTTTCGGCAAACCATTGGAAGTTATCAATCGTTTCGGCGACATTATTGCACAAAACTGTATACATTTTCACGCTTTTAGCGATCAGCTTATTGGTTTCTTCGCGGTAATCGCGACCGCTGGTACATTCGTCGAAGCTGTCCATGACGCCGTGAGGAGGTTTATCGCCGATCAGAATGATCGCCTTGCCCTTTGTGCCCTGAGTCCAATCAAGTTGATTGGCGTCATGCAATGCACATTCTACGGCTTCCGCGCCGCCGCCGCCCGCTCCGGGAGCTATCTCTGCCGATCTCAAAAACGAAATGATCATTTCTTCTTTGTCCGTAAAAGGCAAGGTTTTCGTCACATACGGACCTTGTTCATGATCTTTATAGGCAATAACCGAAATGCGCGCGTCCGGAACACGTTTGCGAATTTCCCGTACAATGAGCTGAATATGCATCTGCACTTCCGACAAATAAGTGTCCATGCTTCCGGTCGTATCAAACATAAATACGATTTCGAGCGGAACGCCTTGCCGCACTTTATCGAGTACCGGTTTAGAAAGCGTTTTATGTTCGGCAATTTTCTTAAGCAAAGCTTCTTTTTGCCGCTTGATCAGATCGCCGCTCATGCAAAACCCTTATGCAATTCTACTTAGACGAGGCAAAAAAAGGTATGGTTGTCTGGAATATATGGTAAAATCAATACGGAGACAACAAAAAGTTTATCAAACCGCCAAAATGTAGGCTCAACTGATAAACCGTAAAATAGCTGGATTTATCTACTTTTTATTACGTAGTAATCTGGGATATAAAAGGCTGTTGGCTATCGCTACCAAGGCAAAAACAATTATGCTATCGATAATATTGTAGAAATAAAACATTTTCGTATGGCTGTAATGATTCATGTAAATAGCACTCACGCTTGCGAAAAAAAGCCATGTCATTGAAAATATTTTCAGGCTTTTTGTCATCCAACTACCGCTAATAACCGGATGCATCCTGTCAAAAATCAAAACACAACTCAGCCACATCATAAAATTATAAAAATAGGATGTAATCCAATCGGACGTAGTAAAATTAGTATTAAAATAAGACGGATTGCCCGCCATCGTACCCATCAAACCATCAAAAACAAATAACATTTCCAACGGCATTCCGACAACATATCGAATCACGTTTAATACAACGACTAACAAAATGAATCTTAAAAAATACTGCATTTTCATTTTCCGGCTTCTATATATAAAAGAATATTATTTCATGAAGATAAAAGAAAACCGGCATAAGTCAAGAATTTCTACAGTCGAAATTAATTGCAGAAGACGTTTTTTTATTGTATTGTTCCTGACACTTCAGACCTATGAAAATTCGTTACTACATCCTATTTTTAACCGTTTCTATACTTTTTTTTAGCAGCCACCCGTACGCTTTTTACATGTTGTTTTCATCGTCCTTTCGTGTAACGCTGTATCTTGACACTGTCGATCATGATGAAGATTTATTTATTTATCAGGATAGACAGAATGCCGACTCTTTTCCGATTCATCAGGAAGAGAGCAAAAAAGAATCGGGTCAAAAAGCTAAATCGATGAAACGAAAGATCAGTTTTTTTTATATCCCATCCTTCAAATTATCCGAACGACCGATAGTTATTGAACTTATTCCTCCGCGTAATCCTATTGAAAGCGAACCCTTTACGTTTCATATCTTTCATCCCCCAAATATTCCTTCCTGACATTTTTCTACAAAAAACTGTGCTCTCATGAATCTTGAATATTATCCATTTCAGGTTCTCTGAGCATACCTGCACATTATTTTAAACGATACTACAGGAGTATTATTGGTATGAACCGATTTATATTACTGCTGCTGGTTGTGTTTGTACCGTCGGTTTTTTCTCAGCATAGTGTACGGGGAAAAATTACCGATCAAAGTACGCGCGATCCGCTCGACAGGGTTATTGTTTATATACCCGATTTACAAAAAGGTACCATGACGGCCGATGACGGAAGCTTTACGATTGAAAAATTACCGGCCGGCCGCTTTCAAATGCAATGTTCCCGGCTTGGTTATCGCACGGCAACGATCAGTATTTCAACGGACAGTGAAACAGAATTAGCTATCGAATTAATGCCCTCGCCGATCAAAGCCGATGATATTATTATCACAGCGCCCTACACTGCGGTCTCCGAAAAAACCACGTACCCGGTTGCCAGCCTCAATAAAGAATCAATCGATCGTGGTGGCGCACTGACATTGACAGAATCGATGAAGCAGATTCCCGGCATCGATCAATTATCTACCGGTTCCGGTATCGCTCAACCGGTCATTCGTGGATTACATGGCAACCGTGTGCTGACCATGATCAACGGTTTTCGTTTTGATAATCAGCAATGGCAAGACGAGCACGGGCTTGGATTATCCGACGTCGGTATCGACAAGCTCGAGATTATCAAAGGGCCCGCTTCCCTTTTATACGGATCGGATGCGATGGGCGGTGTGATTCACGTCATCGATGAAAAACCGGCATTGATTGGCCAACGCGAAAGTGATATGGGGTTTAAATTCTTGGGAAATACTTACGGTATCGTCACCGACTACGGTATCAAACAATCCATGGACGACCATTATTGGAAATTGCGCGCGGGGTTTCAGTCCCATGCCGATTACATTGACGGCCATTCAAAACGTGTTCCCAATTCCCGGTTACTCGGCGGCGATTTGAAAACCGAATACGGCTGGAACCGGCCGAATCTTATCGGTAACTTACGGTATGATTTTTCATATTATGCATTCGGTATCGTCGAAAATGAAGAAGGCAAAAAAGAAGAGGAAGAACGCCCTTTTGCCCGGGGCGCGGAAGAAGCGCACCATGGCGTCAATTATCATTTACTGACTTTGCAAAATACTTTTTTCAAAGGATCATCCAAATGGATGATTGACGCCGGCATTCATTTGAATAACCGTAAAGAAATCGAAGGCGAAGAAGAAAAAGATATCGGCGACCTGGATATGCAATTGCTCACGTATGCTCTTACCGTCAAATACGAACGGCCATGGTCATCGAACAGTATAATGACGCTGGGCGCTGCTGGAACTTTATCATCTAACAGCAATAATGGAAAACGCGTGATCATTCCCGATGCGTCAACGCAAGAGTTTTCCGGATTTGCCTATTTAAAACATCAATGGGATCATTTTCTTATTGAAGAAGGTGTCCGCGCCAATGCCTATCATTTGAGTACCGATCAACGCGGTGAAATCGACTCGATGGGATATTTTTCCAAAACATCGAAAAATTATTCGACGATCAACGGCGCTCTCGGATTGGCCTACCAGCCTGCAGAATCATTCACTATCAAAACCAACTTCAGTAGCGGCTACCGGGCACCAAATCTGGCCGAACTGATGTCCAACGGACTTCATGAAGGTACACTTCACTACGAAGTCGGCGATTCAAAATTGAAGAGTGAGCAAAATTTTGAAGGTGATCTCGGATTGATTTACCGTTCCGAATCATGGTCTTTTGACGTATCGGGATTTTATAACCGCGTAAAAGATTTTATCTATCTTTCACCGAGCAATGACACGACCGCTCAAGGTTACCGGAAATATTATTTCCTTCAATCCGACGCGACGCTTAAAGGCGGTGAAGCGGTCGTCGAATGGTCGCCGGTTTCATTGCGCCGCCTGACACTACACAGTGCTTATGCCGTGGTCATTGCCAAACGGAGCGGCGATTATATTCCTTTAATGCCTGCCGACAAATGGACATCATCGGCTCTTATTCGTTTTTCCAAATGGAGTTTCCTGAAAGAAAGCTTCGGCAAAGTGGAATTAGTCAAAGCATTCAGACAATCCCGTGAAGCCGATTCTGAAAATGAAACGCCGGGATACCATTTAGTCAATCTGTCTGTTGGCGGAAAAGTGCGCTTCATTGGCCATGACACTGAAGTCACTCTGGGATGCAACAACCTGCTGAGTGAGAACTATTACGATCATCTTTCACGAATTAAACCGGGTTCGTTCAACGATCCTGCAGTGGGCTTCAATAATCCCGGACGAAATATTTATTTTAACTTACGCATGACGCTCCAGTAAAAAGCAAAAGGGCTGTCATCATCGACAGCCCTTTTTTTATCCTGAGAATGAAAAAATTTTATTCTTTTACAGTTAATGCATTCTCCACGGAGACAGTGTTAGTATTCCAAAATGCCAAAAATTCAGCACGTTCCTTTTCGATTTCTGTCGTCACTGTTCCCGCAAGAATCAACTTATTATTTTGAATGATTACATGAACGGGCCTTTCGGCGTCGTACAAACGATATTTAAACATTGGATCTTTATAAATAGCCGCTATAGCTCCATTGGCTATACGATCCGATCCGTAAGCCAGGGCGATATCATTCTGAACGTTTTTAACACCCTCTACTGATTTTACAATTTTTGCAATTTTATTAGCCGCCCACAGCGTCGTCGTCCATCCCGACAAAGCTACTTGCCCATCTTTGACGTCGGCTTTGACATAATCGCGGACACCGTAAAACAAGCAAAGATTGATCTTATTCTGAATGGTTTCGCGGAGCATCTCGTCCGATACGCCGTTTTCAGATTGAGCAAAAACCGGCATAGTCAAAATTATGACCAACATGCTTTTTAAAACGTTCATAAACGTCCCTCCTTAAAATTAAATGATGTTCAATGCTTAGACTACCGAATGCCTTATAAAGTTAAATCTCTAAAATTTCCAGCTGACAGCTAATTGTACCGGCTGGTTTTTATCGGCGGGGATAATACCGATTTGCAGTTCTTTTTTCAATTTCTGATTATAGGCTTTTACAATCCGTTGCGAGTCAATGTAATCGTAAATCCATCCGGCAATTATAACTAAAGGTATGATCGCAGCGTTCTCTTTATCCGTACGTTGGCCTGAAGTAAATACGGTAACTAAGGTTGTTCCCAATATCAAACCCCCGCGTATGGGAGCGCCGGCATAAAAATGGCCGCCGCCATAAGGACCCGACACCAACGACCACACCATCGCCGCACCGGGTGATTTCTTTTTGAAATCGTACAGTTCGTAACGTTGCGTGAGATCATTAGAAGACGTCTTGCTTTTCAATAGTTGTGCGTTGACGATCAGACGCTCGCCTTTTTTCGGTTTCACTTCCTGGAACCAGTCCTGGTACTCGGATGCCTGCAATGTGATCTTAACTTTACGATCGTTGTCGAGAATTAATGTCAGCGGCGTGCTGCCTTTTGGTTTGTCATTAAGAAGTACGCTGGCCCCGGCTGGGTCGGAAGTCACATAAAGTGAATATTCCTGATCGGAAGCTATGACCTGTTCACCGCCAATCAGGCGCCGTGAAATTTTGATCATGCTGGCATCCAGGTCTTCAATGGCGCCGACGTGGCTCTCATTTTCTATTTTCTCGATTTTGCCGGTTTCAATATCAACCATTTGTAAATTGATAATATATTTTTTCCCTAGTGTTCCAATCGAGCCGTAAATCATTTTTTGTACGCCGAGCAATTTACCGACTTCCACGGCACATTCTTTTCCGGAACAATTTTCCGATAAAATAAAATCCTGTTCTTTTAAAATGGTCGCCATATTGTTCCGATCAAGAATCTGGTACGATTCCGATTTCAAAAATTCTTGCCGAACAATATTGGATAAAACGCCGGAAATACTTTGTTGTAAATCGCTGGAAACAGTCAAATCAAGAAGCGCAACCGAAATTTTTTTTTGAGCAAACGATGAAGATATCAGTGACGAAAGGATTATAAACACGCAACTCATTTTTAAAAAGACTCGTACGAAATTACCGAACATAAAACCCTCCATGTTGAAAACTTTTCATATCGGCTAAAAGCCACCCTTTATGGTAGTTTATGTTTTTATTTTAATAAAACACTGTGAATAAACAACCCTTTATGGTAGTCTGTTTTGAGAAATCATGTATTATCTTTTACTTAGAGAAATACTTCTGCGTAGAAAATATCACGTGTAGTTTAGAAAATATCACAATTTTAAATTCTTATCCAAAAAGGTATCCAAATGAAAGGTTTATTTGCAGCTGCAGTTTTTTTTCTATTATTAGATAATCAAGTTCAATCGCAAATTACTTTTGGTCTGGGTCCAAGGATTGGTTGGGAACAAAAACCAAAAGCTATTCTTATAGGAGGCCAGGTAAACGTCAAAATTCATTCGATTATTTTGACTCCTTCCTATGAAACTTTTTCAGAAAAAAGCATTCGGAATCATAAAATGAATTTTGATCTACTGTACTCATTCTTTTCAACACCTAAAATGCAACTCTACTCGGGATGCGGCTTGGCGTCACAATTTAACGACGCTGACATCATAGTATCGCTCGTACGCAAATCCAAAATTCACACCGGTTTTAATCTGCTCATCGGCACTCAGACGCAAATAAAACGCTGGAATATATTCGGAAATATACGATATACAATTATCAAACAATCTGATTACTTTGATGGAAGCTCGAAATCTGCCAACTCGTTAGGCTTAGTTTTAGGCACTAATTTCAACTTCACAAAGTGAATTAACAGGAACGAAAGAATTATACATGCTTTTCTTTATCACTGTTTAATTCGAATTATTTTTCCAATATACCTCTCACAATCGGTCGTAGCCCGGCAAAGAAAAATTCAACAGCGATCACCATAATAATCAATCCCATCAGACGCATCATGATTTTATTGCCGGTATCCCCGAGCATTTTGATAAATTTTCCAGCCCAGATCAGACCAATAAGCGTAATCAGCATGACTAATAAAATCATGGTAATCAAAACGATTTTAAGCTGGATTGAATGCGCGTCCTGCATGAGAACAATTGCGTTGGTAATCGCCCCGGGACCGCAGATCATAGGAATGGCGAGCGGCGTAATCGAAATATCTTTGACGTAGGTACGAACGGATTCTTCATCGATCTCGACCCGGCTCAGTCGTGCCTGAAGCATTTCATAGCCCATCATAAAAAAAATGATGCCGCCAACGATACGAAAACTATCGACGGAAATACCAAAAAATTTGAATAGCAGTTGCCCGGAAAGCGCAAAAATCATGAGCGTAACGAACGCTACCAATACAGCACGCTCTGCCGTTTTGCGGCGATGCCGTTCATCAAGTTCCGACGTCATGGTCATAAAAACCGGCATCACGCCAAGAGGATTCATTACGCTGAAAAATGACGTGAAACACAGCAGGGCAAAAGCGATTGATTCATTCATAACTTTTTGAACAAATATTTTAGAATTATATCACCAATCTTAACAGATTTTTAATTGGCAATTAACGATTGAAAATCTGGAATTTTGCTCATCGCTCGTTCGCTCAAAGCCGTGATGGTAAGCGAGGGATTTACTCCCGGATTAGCCGAGATCATCGAGCCATCACAAATGAGCATGTTTTCATATCCGAATACACGATTATTGTTGTCAATCACACCTTCGGATGTATCTTTTCCCATAACGCATCCGCCTAGAATGTGCGCCGTTGTCGGAATCCCCAAAACCGTTTCCGTCAATAACGCCGTCGATTTACCGTTGGCCTGAAAAGCAAACTGATCGGCCAATTGCTTCGCTTCAGGAATAAATGCCGTCGGGCTTTTGCCTTTTTCGAGCGACGACTTCATGCCAAATAATCCTTTCGAAAAACGCAGCGTCGAATTGATCGTCTGCATGAACAACAAAATCTGGGTTTTTTTCGCCCAATCCGAAACAAAATATGCCCGGCTATTTTTTACTGGATGCAATACAATATCAACGAACGCTTTGGCCACGCGCACCAGTGCATTCGAACCATGCGCAACCGGTGACATCAGAATGCGCCAGAAACCCGATCCCGCCGGATAGCGCACAGGTTCGAGATGGCTGTGTTCATCCGTGTGCAAAATCGATCCGATCGCAATGCCGTCAGAAAACACGGTGTTTTTGTCAAAAGTTGTTACACCAAGCAAACTTTCCGAATTAGTGCGAATGTGCGAACCGACTTTATCTGACAAACGGGACAACGATTGTTTCTTTAATTTCAGCAATAATTTCACCGTACCCAATACTCCGCCTGCAAAAACAATTCCTTTTGTTGACCACTGTCCTTTGCCGCCAAATAGTTTCGTCGACGTTTTCCAGTAAACGGTGTACCCTTCGCTGCCGTCGTTTTTGCCGATCGGCCGTACGTCGTACACTTCCGATTCCGGTTGAATTTTTGCACCGCGCTGTTCGGCAAGATAGAGATAATTTTTGTCGAGAGTATTTTTTGAATTATGACGGCATCCGACCATACAGCCGCCGCAAAAACAGCATCCGGTGCGTTCCGGGCCACGCCCTTCAAAATAGGGATCGGGTTTGGTAACCCCTGGTTCACCAAAATAAACGGCTACATGGGTCGCTTCAAAATGTTCTTCTTTTCCGAGAGTTTGAGCAATGTTTTGCAAAACACGGTCGCCGCTTTCCAGACGGGGATTGCGTGTTGCGCCCAGCATCTTCAACGCCGTTTCATAAAACGGTTTGAGTTCGTTTTCCCAATCTGCTAAATGCGCCCAGGTTTCGGCTTCAAAAAATTTTCGTTTTGGTACGGGTAACGTATTCGCATAAACGAGTGAGCCGCCGCCGACGCCTGTCCCCGATAAAATGGTAATATGCCGGAAAAAAGTCAATTTGAAGAATCCGAAAAACCGCAACCTCGGCAACCACAACCATTTTTTCAAGTTCCAGTTCGATCGTGGAAAATCCGTCGCGGTTAATCGTTTACCTTTTTCAAGGACCAGAACTTTATACCCTTTTTCGGATAACCGTAGAGCAGAAACTGAGCCGCCGAAACCGCTGCCGATAATAATGTAGTCGTAATCGAAAACCATTTTTATTTAATGACTAATGTGTGATGAATTAATGAATAATAATCGTAAAATGCCATTGAACTTATTATTCATGCCTCATTTGTTCATCAATCATTGTTAATTGGCTTTGAGGTATTTATTGCGGATACGTTCGAGAGTCACGAAGTCGAGGGGTTTGAGGATATAATCCGTCACTTCATTGTACGATTTGGCGCGCTGCATATCGATTTCATACGCTGATGACGATTGCATGAAGATCAGGATTTTTTTATTGAGTTGAGGAACGATTTTTTTATAGGCCTCCAGAAATTGCCAGCCATCCATGACGGGCATATTGATATCGAGAAAAATAATATCCGGCAGGATGGACGGATTATCTTTCAGCGCGGTCTCGAAAAAATCAATCGCATCTTTGCCGTTAGTGCAGACACGGATGCTGTCGGCAAAATCCAGCGCGTTGATGATTTCTTTGGCAATGCGATTCGTCATCGCATCATCTTCGATGAGCAGTACGGAATGAGACATGTTGAATATTGAGTATAGGTCTGAAAAGCGGACTAAAGTTAGCGAGAACCAAAGCCGTTTGCAAGAAAAAAATCCCCGTTTTTCCCGTTGAAATAAGCCAAAAATTCATCGACATTTCGATAACACTATCGAATATCTTAAGGAAATCCTATGCTTGCAATGCCGATTGAAAATGGATTGAAACTGACCATGCTTGAGAAACGCCATGCGCCGGCGTTTTATGAATTACTTGAAAAAAACCGCGATTACTTCGGGGAATTTCTGGCTTTTCCTCACACCATGTATTCCGTCGCCGAAGCCGGTGAACTGATCCAGAAATATGTCGATTTCTATGCGAAAAATCTCGGCTGGTTTAACGGTATCTGGGACGGAAAGCAACTCATCGGAGTAATTCTGGTGAAAGACATTCAGGAAAATATCTATTCCGCTGAAATCGGCTATTTCATCGATCAACGTTATCAAGGCAGAGGCATCATCACCGGTCTTACAAAAAAACTGATCGCTTATCTTTTCGAAGATATGGGAATGAACAAAATCGTCATCAATTGCGGCATCAATAATTATCGCAGCCAAGCTATTCCCAAAAAACTGGGATTCAAACAAGACGGAATCATCCGCCAAAATTACAGAATCGGTGAAAAGTTGGATGATACGGTGCAATTTAGTCTGTTGCGATCGGAGTATTTACAGAAAAAACCCTGACACTTCATCTAAAAATATCTTTTGTAGTCATCCAAACTATCTTTCAATCCTGGTTCCTGAATTTACTTTCAGCACTATAAAGAAATTGATCCCAAATTTTACAGGGTTTCGGATCGTGAGGATGTGTTCGATTAAAGCCAACAATTATGAATTTTCGTTATTCTTTATCTTGGAGAAACCATTAAAATAAAGTTCCAATAAAACCTGAGGAGTTCTATGAAATCAATATTCTTATTTATCGGCTCATTAATGCTAAGCGGATGCTATGCTTACTCGTCTTTTCAAACTGCGAAAACCGTCGAAAAAGGTAAGTGGCAAGGTACAGCCAGCTATTCGTCTAATTCTTTTTCAAACAGCGGTGGAAGTCATCTAATCAATGGTACGATTGAAGCGCAACTACGAACGGGTTTGAGCGAAAAAAGCGATATCGGGCTCCGTTACGCCTACATCGATATCGACAATGATTCTAAGGATTATGGAATGATTGCGATCGAACCTAAATTCATGCTCGTCAAAGATCGGTTTTCTTTAATAGCGCCATTGGGAATGTACGTAGGACAACATGTGAATGAAGATGAAAGTTTTCACTTCAGCCCCGGCTTTATCGCCACTTATCCGTTTAATAAAAATTTCGATGCATCTGTGTCGTCACGTTATATGATTTTCTTCGACTCCGATTCGGATAATCTTGTTGCTTTAAATCTTGGTTTTGGCGTTAGTACCGATATTGATAAATGGGCTATTCGCCCGGAAGTCGGATATTTGTTCAATCCCGGAAATGACGGTCATTATTTTCAATGGGGAATCGGTCTATCGTTTAATCCGTAAATATATATCTCAGCTAAAGCGTGTACCGCTCACCGATTCTAATAGCCGCTTATCGAAAAAATTGCTCCTTGTCTTTTTTTTGCGCGTATGTTGATACGCAAAAAAACAAGGAGCTTTTTTATGAAATTCGCCATCTTGCTTATCTTATTGGCTTCTTCGGCATTTCCTCAAATGTCGGATAGCTCCGTTGATTTCCAAGTTCTTCACCGAAAAATCAATGAACTACCGTTCGGCCCTTACTCACTGGGTCTTACAATGACTGATTCAATGATCATATGGTTTCCTTCCGCAACCAACCGTTCATCGGAAAAAATAACTCTCGGAGATTATTTTCGTTTGATTCCACGGACAGAATTGTCCGAAATGCGACCGTGGTTATCGGTTTTGATGACCGGTAAAGATGATCTGGATAGCCTCACCGCTTCGCGGATACTGGCCTTACCTATGATGGCCGCTCGCACATCGCAACCCGTAAACACAAAACAACCGTTGATCGTATGGGGAGCGCGTCACGATGTTTATCTTTATCAGCCGTTGCTCTGTGAATTCCTGGCATCACATGGTTACGTCGTCATTTTTCCAACCGTCAGCTTTCCATGGCCCTGGAAAATTCCGAAAGACGAGCGGGTACAATCGCTCCAAAAATTAATGCATAGCTGGTTCAGGGAATTACAAAAAGCTAAAGCCTTACCTTATGTCGATTCGTCACGAATAGGAGTTCTGGCGTGGAGTTATGCTGGCGAATCTTCGGAATGGATACAAACAACCGATCCGAACGTCAATGCTGTAATCAGCCTCAGCTCCAACACTCTTGACGACGGCATTTATTTCGGACCCACAACCCGAGGAAACAGGAAAATAGATCGTCTGAATGTACCCTACGTTTTAATGAGTGAACGTATTAAAACTAATGGAAGTATTCAAAAGATACCGGCGCTCATGGATTCTCTTCCGGCGCAAAATTTTTTTGTGTTTTATGATTCGTTATCCCACGGAAATTTCAATTTTCTTGAAGGGTATTTGCCGGCAATAGCCGGTCTGGAATCCGTACAACCCTGGTCCCGCAAAGGTGACGATGCGATCAACGGATATATCGACGTATTAAAATTAACTCTTTATTTTTTTGATGCTTTAGTCAAGCAAAAGCATCAAAAAATTGACGAGCCTGATCATAATCATAAAATCCGAATAATAACTTTTAATTAAATTTGCTTAACAAAGAGGTTTATGAAAGCGTTACTTACATTTTTCTTATTCATGGCCTTGCCATTGTATTCACAAAACAAAATCGCTGACGAATTGATAGAGATGGAACTTCGTCGAAGTAAAGTCATTGCAGCGCATGATTCCGTGACGCTTGACCAAATGTATGCCGACGATTTTACCGGTGTCACAGCTATTGGTTTTGTGGTGACCAAAAAAGATTTGATGAATCTTTTCAGAAGGGATAATCCTGATGTCGTCTTCACCAATGACCGCCATACAGCTACGGTCATCTGCAGCGAAGCAGCAACCCTTTCAGGAAGGCTAACGGCGCGAGATAAAAATGGCAAAGTAATTTCTCAATCCCTGTATATCCACGTCTTGGTTAAAAGAAACGGGCGTTGGCAGATTCTTAAAGGACAAGGAACAGCTATTCCTGCGGAAAACATTAAACCTAATTGAGGATGACATGAAATTTTTAAAAACTGTACTTTTTTCAATTAGTGTTGTCTGGTTCGCATGCAAACCTGAAGCATCTACTCCCTATCTGACTGCAGCGAAAGAAGCTGCTCAGTGGATTCGTTCCACTGAACGTAACGGCATCTGGCCTGACGCCGAAGGCGACAGCGTTGCAAGTTACGATATCGGCAGCGGCATAGCCGGAAAGACGGTTTTTTTCGCGGAGCTTTATTTACGCACGGGCGATGAATCATACCGACGCGATGCGCGCAAAGGCGCCGATTATATTCTTTCGCAGATTCCGCCGGTTTTGAAAGATTCTTTTCCTCCGCAAAGCGGATTCTATAATGGTATTGGTGGAGCCGGATTTATTCTCCACGAAATGTTTAAAATCACCGGTGAGAAAAAATACGACGACGGCGCCCGGCAATGTATTCAATTAATTCTCAAGAGCGCCAAGCGCCATAACGGCCGTGCATCGTGGTCAGCATTTAATGATCTGTTGTTTGGCGACGCCGGTACAGGATTATTCCTGATGTACGCCTATTCAGAAATGAACGATCAACCATCTTTGGAATTAGCCAAAGAAATCAGTAAGAATCTTCTCGACAGCGCTCAACATGAACCGATAGGACTTAACTGGAAATTCCGGAAAGGCGCACCGTTTATTTTGCCTAATTTTTCTCACGGCACGGCCGGCATCAGTTATTTTTTCCTTTCTCTTTATAGTCTCACCAAAGACGAACGTTATTTGAAAACGGCTTTGGAAGGCACGGCCTATATGCAGTCCATTGCGAAAACAGACGACGGAATTTTTCTAGTGCCGTATGGCTGGCCTAACCCTGCATGGAAAGATTTATACGAAACCGGATGGGCGCACGGCGCAGCAGGTACTGCTCGTTTGTTTTACCGTCTATCCATCGTGACCGGCGATAAAACCTGGATGGAGCGCGTGAAGGCTTGCGGCGATGGAATTCGGGCGTCAGGAATTCCGGGCGCACCAGCGGCTGGTTTCTCAACAACGACCGACGACATGCGTTTTGGCCTCGCGAGCGTCACCGATTTCTTCTCGTTCAAATTTTCGGTTTCACGCGATTCTGCCGACATTCATTTTGCAAAACAAATTGCCGACACGCTGCTTTCGCGTTCCGTCATCGACGATAACGGCCGAAGATGGATCATGCCTGCATTCCCGTTTTTGTCAAAATCCGATACACCCAAATTTCCCACCGGTTATTTTTATGGCGCGGCAGGTTACGGCCTGATGCTTTTGCATCTCGATGCCGCTATGACCGGACGATCGCCGGCCATCCGATTTCCTGATAATCCATTTTAATCAAAGGAGTTGACATGAAATTTTTGATAATCATTTTGTGGTCTGCATTGAATCTAAATGCTGCCGACTCGGCATACGTTACGATCACATTCAAAAGTACCGACACAGTAACTGTCACGGCGGACTGGTACGACAATAAAAAAAGCGGAGGCCCGGTATTTTTATTGCTTCATCGCTCGGCCTCCAGCCGGGGAGAATACCGATCAATTGCGACGGAATTAGTGAAACTTGGTTTTAGTTGTCTCGCCGTCGATCTGCGCTGGGGCTTAAAAGACCGAACTACGTCGGTGATGAATCACACGGCATTGCGCTACGGTACGGATAAAGTCATCGAAGAATTCCAGAAAACCCAAAAACGTGAAACGATTGACTATACAATAACGGAATCCCGAAAAGATATTGAAGCGCCCATTCAATGGGTACGCTCGAAGTATCCTGACAATAAAATATGGATTTGGGGTTCTTCCATCACGGCGATGCACGAATTTGAAATGGCGTTGAAATTCCCTGCCATTCAAGGAGTGATTGCTTTTTCACCGGGTGAGTACGAACCAAATGACACAACAATTGTTCAACGCTGGGCTTCACAGATAACGCAACCGTGCCTGATCGTTTGCGGCACTCAAGAAGTTGATCTATCCAAACCTATTTTCGACGCTATCACGCATCGCAACAAACAATTTTGTCACTCCGCCAAAGGATCG